>JAYXXU010000416.1:0-9791 GCA_036019135.1 Pseudomonadota bacterium
ATATGTCGGCAGCATTGGGCATTATGGAAATGTGCTGGGGGGATGTTGGCCTGTTGCTGGCTATGCCGCGTCAAGGATTGGGTAACGCCGCGATTGCTGCTGTGGCCAACGAAGAACAGCTCAAGCGCTTTAAAGGTAAATGGGCTGCTATGGCGATTACTGAGCCAGGTACAGGCTCAGACTCGGCGAACATCCGTACCACCGCAGTCAAAGACGGCGATCACTATATCTTGAATGGTGAAAAAATCTATGTCACCAGTGGTCAGCGGGCTGATTGTGTGGTGGTGTGGGCAACCCTTGACCGTTCTGTGGGTAAAGCTGCGATCAAATCCTTTGTGGTTGAGCATGGCACACCAGGTATGGAAGTCACCCGCTTAGAACACAAGCTGGGCATTAAAGCCTCGGACACCGCCGCGATTAGTTTTATGGATTGCCGTGTTCCTGCCGAAAACCTACTAGGCACACCTGAAGTCGATGTCCAAAAAGGCTTCGCGGGTGTGATGCAAACTTTTGACAACACCCGTCCACTGGTGGCTGCCATGGCAGTCGGTGTCGCCAAAGCATCGCTTGATCGTACCCGTGAATTGCTCAAAGACTATTTGTCGCCTGACTACAATTTTTTGCCGATGCAAGCCTCATATGTCGAAGCCACATTGGATCGGCTAGAGGCTGAGTGGGAGGCGGCACGCCTACTCACGCTCAAGGCCGCATGGATGGCAGACAATCGTCAACCCAACTCTAAAGAGGCTTCGATTGCTAAGGCAAAAGCGGGGCGAGTCGCCAATGAAATCACCCTCAAATGTGTTGAGCTGTGTGGTGCGGTAGGCTACGGTGAAACAGAGCTGCTCGAAAAATGGGCGCGTGATTCGAAAATTCTTGATATTTTCGAAGGAACACAACAGATTCAATTGTTGATCGTTGCACGTCGCTTGTTGGGTAAATCCTCTGCCGAACTCAAATAACCAACCAAATTGGCAGCCCTGCAACTTATAAAAAAAGCCGTAGAATGCAAAGCATTCTACGGCTTTTTAGTGGGAGTCACCCCGAGTGGCACGTTACGCGGGTGATGCTTTGTCCGTCAAGCCGAACTTTGCGAACAACTTGGCACGGCGCTTAGGATAAATATTGGCTTTATGTAAGTCCCCCTTGTAGTGGTCGACCACGCGCTTATCCATGATCTTAAACCACAATGCTGGAATATATGCTGGCAGCAGCATTGATGCATAGCCACTAGGAAGTTGAGGCGTATGCTCAAAATGACGTAATGCCTGATAACTACGCGTTGGATAGGCATGATGATCTGAATGCCGCTGCAATTGATACAGCACCAGATTAGTCACGATCCGATTGCTGTTCCAACTATGCTCAGGCATGGTACGCTCATAGCGACCATCGGCTTTTTTCTGACGCTTTAAGCCGTAGTGCTCCACATAGTTGATAATCTCAAACAAGCTGGATGAATAAACCGCCTGTCCAGCCAGCGCTGGCAACACCCCAACCCCGAACTTCGACACTGCCGCCGCCCAAAAAGCTGCCGACATTCCCCAGCCTTGCAAAAGCTCGTTATTGATCGACCAGAATCCCTCTCCGCGGCGCTTCAGTCGTCGAGTTTCGATTTCTAAGGCAGATTTAAAGCCACCGATCACAGTACGCGGCAAGAACTCCCAATAGCTCTCGCCCATTTGTGAGCTGGCAGGATCTTCTGGCGTTGATACACGGCGATGATGTCCCATCGGATGCTCAACCGTAAAATGTGTGTAGCCAGTCGGTGCAAGGGTAAACATCGACAAAAATCGGTCAAGCTTGTTGTGCTTGTGGCTCAGTTCATGTGAGGTATTGAAGCCAATTGCATTGAGCACCCCCAATGTCATCGTCACACCAATCCGATCCAGTAGTGGCGCTTCACGATTGGATGCAATATCCAAAGCAATGTAGTTGGCTGCCATTTGTAATGGAATAAATAGCTTAACCAGATAAGCATAGTATGGGTCATTTTCAAGCTGAGCAATGATTTCATCAGGTGCATTGCTGGCATCTTCCCCAAAAATTCGATCTAACGCCGGAATTACCGCATGCACCAGTAAGGGGCCTACCCATGCCAAGGCACGCATTTTTTTAGGATTGGCTTTATAAATTAGCAACGCCCCTGCTCCTATTGCAGGAATGGCAGGACTTAAAAACCATAGGTATTTTTTGGTATCCACCCAAGGCGCAGGTCGTACAAAAAAATCCTCACTTCGATCACCTGCTGGCTGGATGGTCAATGCGTTCATGATTGCATTCCTCTTGAGTCATGTGTTGTTTAATACATACATGTTGTACGATCAACATGTAAATTAATAGCAGAGCGCGTCCAAAAAATGTACGTCAAACGCCAATAAACACCGTGCATTAAAAAAGCCACAACACAACATCTGCTGTGGCATCGAGGGCTGTTTAGCTTTAGCTTGAATATGGCTCATCTGCTGGCGATGGCACTACACCGAATTTGGCGAATAACTTAGCGCGACGCTTCGGATAAATATTCGCTTTATGTAAGTCACCTTTGTAGTGATCAAAGACACGCTTATCCATCAGCCTAAACCACAATGACGGAATATAGGCAGGAATCAGCATAGACGCATAACCGCTTGGCAACTGTGGCGCATCATCAAAGTGCCGTAATGCTTGGAAGCTACGGGTTGGATAAGCGTGGTGATCGGAGTGCCGTTGTAACTGATATAAAAACAAATTGGTCACAATATTATTACTATTCCAACTGTGCTCTGGCATGGTACGAGCGTATTTGCCGTTACCAAGGTATTCTCTTTTAAGACCATAATGCTCCACGTAATTAATCACCTCCAGCAGACTAAAGCCATACACCGCCTGAACAGCCAGCAACGGTATGATTTTTCGTCCGAATATTTTAGTCAATATCGCATACAGCCCTGCTGACATTGCCCAGCCCTGTAGCAACTCATTTTCGACAGTCCAAAATCCCTTGCCTCGCCGTTCGAGCCTTCGGGTCTCGATTTCAATCGCAGATTTAAAGCTGCCCACCACCGTGCGTGGCCAAAACTCCCAGAACGTCTCCCCCATTTTAGAGCTGGCTGGATCTTCTGGCGTTGCAGCGCGTTTGTGATGGCCATATGGATGTTCAACACGGAAATGACCATAGCTTGTTGGGGCAAGTGCCAGATGAGACAATAACTGCTCGACACGCGTAGACTTGTGACTCAGCTCATGTGCGGTGTTAATCGCAATACCATTGAGTGTGCCAATCGTGAGAGCCAAGCCTATTTTTTCGAATACTGTTGTTTCTTTGCGGCAATATAGTGCCATTCCCAGCAACATGGCCGTATATTGCAGTGGAATAAATGCCTTAACCACCTTGGAATAATAGGCATCACTTTCAAGGCGTTGAATGGCATCATTCGGCGGATTGCTGGTATCCACCCCAATCATCTTATCCAATACAGGGATAATGCCATAGACTACCAAAGGGCCAATCCATGATAGAAGTTTTAGTTTTTTGGGCGCAACGCCATATGCAATAAACGCACCGATACCGATGATGGGTAAGCCAGGGCTTAGCAGCCACAAATAACGCTTTCGATCCGACCAGTTTGGGACAGGCTGTTCTTGTTGTAGTAACGCATGTGGGGTCTGTGCGTTCATGAGACGTACCTCCATGGCATCATCGTTTATGCTATAACTGATCATGGTTGATGACTACTGCTTGTACCAGTCTTAAGCGTCCGTAAAACCCTCTTAAAACGCCAGTGCAAGGTAATTTTATTTTTCCTTGAAGGCACTGAGACTGCTAAGATTGTCCGCCTGAAAAATCGTGATGTTGAACCTATGGATGCACTAAGCCAAATTCTTGATGATGTCTATCTGAGTCGAGCCGAATACGTGTACACAATGGCACAAGAACCTTGGCATTTGCAGTTAGATAGCCCTGGCGCAGTGGTTTTTCATATCGTCATGACTGGCGAAATGCAGCTTAAAACACAAGAAGATCAACACCCCTTAATCCTCCAAACAGGAGACATGGTGTTTTTGCCACAAGGGCGGACTCATTATGCCTTTAGTCATCCTAAAGCGCAGAAGCTTCCCCCGCATCAGTTAGATAAAGAATTTCAAGGCCATCGCAATGATCCTGTTGTTTTGTATCACACTCGTGCCGAAACACTGATTTTGACGGTGCGTTGTGAGCTGGATATCGAAATGGCTCGCCCACTTTTATCAGCCTTGCCCGATAGTTTGATTATCCGTAGCATGACGGATCAAGGCGCACCTGAATGGCTTAAGATAGGTCTACAGTTTTTGGCTTTAGAAGCTGAGCGACATAGACCAGGCCGTTATACCTTACTAAATCGTCTGGTGGGTATGATGTTTATTGAATGCATTCGTGACTACGTCGAGCAACTCCCAGAAACATCTGATAGTTGGCTTAGTGCTTTAGCTGATCCGCAGCTTGCACCTGTGTTAAGTGCCATTCATGCTCAGCCAGAATATACGTGGACAGTAGCTGAATTGGCAGGCTTAGCGTGTATGTCGCGTTCAGGTTTTGCTGAGCGGTTTGGTCAAGTCATGGGACAACCACCACTGAGTTACTTATCTGCCCATCGTTTGCGGCTTGCTGCTTGGAATTTACGAGAGAATCAACATAGCGTAAGCCGAATCAGTCAGATGATTGGTTATGGCTCAGAAACTGCTTTTAGTCAGGCGTTTAAGCGACAATATGGTAAAACGCCTAGTCAATATCGTAAGGAGTTTCAAAAAGAGTTGTGTTGATTTTTTTTAGCTATTTTTATTAAGCTTTAAAATTTGCTTAGGCTATTCTGCGCAAATCATAGCTTCATCAGAAAAATTTGCCTCTATGGTCAACGCTACCGATATAATCGGCTATGCAATCATTTCAACTGAACATTCGAGAAGCCTTTGCTCAAGTCTCATCAATACCCAGCCCCTCTTCTAAAGATGCTCTCAAGACATCATAAAGCAATTGATTTACTGGTTTTGGTCAGTGTAGCGCTATTGGGCATAGTACTGATTGTACAAGTTATGCTGTATCATAAGCACAATACAAAAACGCATTTTTTGTCTCAAGCTAAGCTATTCGCGCAATCCTTAGATCCACAAAAAGTCCAACAACTCAATGGCAATTTAACCGATGTCAGTCTACCGGCGTATCAGCAGTTGACTGAGCGTATGCAGGCAGTCAAGCAAGTTTTACCTGATGTTCGTTTTGCTTATTTGATGAAAGAAGTGAACCAGCAAATCATTTTTATTAGCGATAGTGAGCCACCATCCTCAAGCGCCGCATCAGCCTATGGTCAGGTCTATTCAGAGGCATCTCCTGAGTTTCGGAAAATGTTTAGTACAGGAGAGCCCCTACTCGAAGGCCCATTACATGATCGCTGGGGACATTGGGTCTCGGCTCATGCCGCCATTACAGACAGTCAAGGTCAGGTGATTGCAGTGGTTGGAATGGATATGGACGCATCAGATTGGTTAGCACAGATGCGTTGGTATCAAATCACGGCATTTTTGATGTTGTTTTTGCTACTGACGTTGTTTTGTTTGAGTGTGGTATTTTATTTGGCCATGCGGCGTTGGCGGGAAGCAGAGGCAGAAAATCGTTATCGCGCGATTCATGACGCACTGACAGGGCTGCATAATCGATTTTTTATGCACAAAACCCTCGCCCACACCATTACACAGTATCAAAAAATCGCTCAAAAATTTGCGATTTTATATATCGATTTAGATGGGCTGAAACAGATCAACGAGCGACTGGGGCATACTGCGGGAGACCTGCTCATTCAAGAGGTAGCAGCTCGAATCTGTAAACAACTCAAGCGCTCTGGACGGGTTGGGCGACTAGGTGGCGATGAGTTTTTGGCGATTCTGACCGATGTGGACGATATCGCACAGGCACGCATCGTGGCAACGCACCTACAGCATGCGATTTGTCTCCCATTGGAAAGTGCCGTTATTCAAGGATTAACCGTGTCCTGTCGCATCGGCATTGCATTGTTCCCCGATGATGCCGAACATGTTGATGCGCTGCTCTTGCATGCTGATGCGGACATGTATCAAAGTAAACGTCAGTCTGACGGCTTTCTTTAACGTGCGCTGATTGATGGTCACGGATGGTCACGAAAGCTTAAATCTGTGCCATGAGAACTCTCCAACAACGCGATAAAATGACTATCCTAATGATATTGATGTTAGGCTTAAAACACGATCAAGTATCCAAGCTTTTTCGATCAATCACTAACCGACGCAGATTTTTTAGCTTTCTCGGAAATCTTTCACACCACATAATCTCAGATCCGTCTGCTAGCGTTTCGTAAATAGGTAAAATTTCGGTAACACCTTCAAATATCCATTGAACATCGGCAGCTTGCGCTCCCCCTTTATACGGTCTTGTTTCCGCTAAGGCAATTTTAACCACCTTATCAAAAGCCTCTTGTATTGATGTCGCTTGGATCAGCACAGAGTTTTCCCATGACAAAAAGCGCTGATCCAAATCATCTTTTTTGGGATCTTCAATCTCAACAAAACGAAGCAAGTACGAAGCAACATACCAACCTACAGGAGAAGTTTTTTTGTCATATTTTTCAAACATCACACTTCAACCTTTTTAATGTCTTTATTTAAGCAAAGCCCCCACCAAGTAGACTTGATGAGGGCTATTTAATCTACGCTATCAACTGACGATTAAGTCAACTGAGCAACGCTGATCTTGTCGGCTTTTTCGGTGTACTCGCTCATCTTGTCGAAGTTCAAGTACTGATAGATTTCGCCTGACATGCTGTTGATGGTTGCAGCATAGCCCATGTATTCTTCAACTGTTGGTAGCTTGCCCAGTACCGCAGCAACAGATGCCAACTCAGCCGAAGCCAAATATACGTTAGCACCCTGCCCCAGACGGTTCGGGAAGTTACGGGTAGAGGTCGATACACAAGTGCTGTTCGGTGCAACACGGGCTTGGTTACCCATACACAACGAGCAACCTGGCATCTCAGTACGTGCGCCTGCTTTACCGTAGATGTTGTAGTAGCCTTCGTCCATCAACTGATGCTCATCCATACGGGTCGGCGGTGCAATCCATAGACGAGTGCTGAGTGAGCCACCAGGTACTTTATCTAGCAGTTTACCTGCTGCACGGAAGTGACCAATGTTGGTCATACATGAACCGATAAACACTTCGTCGATCTTGTCGCCAGCTACGGTAGACAACAGTTTTGCATCGTCTGGATCGTTCGGGCAGCACAGAATCGGCTCTTTGATTTCACTCAAGTCGATCTCGTACACCTTGGCGTATTCAGCATCCGCATCGGCTTTTAATAGGCTTGGGTTGTCCAGCCATTTTTGCATGGCTTCAACACGACGTGCCATGGTGCGTGCATCGCCATAACCTTCGGCAATCATCCACTTGAGCATGGTCATGTTCGAGGTCAGGTATTCAGCCACTGACTTCTCTGACAAAGTGATCGAACAACCCGCCGCTGAACGCTCAGCAGACGCATCAGATAGTTCGAATGCTTGTTCTACAGTCAAATCACTTTCCATTTCTGACAGGTCGATCTCAAGGATACGGCCGTTAAAAATGTTCTTTTTGCCTTTTTTCTCAACGGTCAAATCACCCGCTTGAATGGCATAGTAGGGAATCGCATGTACCAGATCACGCAAGGTGATGCCAGGTTGCATTTTGCCCTTGAACTTGACCAATACAGATTCTGGCATGTCGAGTGGCATTACACCTGTAGCTGCGGCAAACGCAACCAAACCAGAACCCGCTGGGAACGAAATACCAATCGGGAAACGAGTGTGCGAGTCACCACCAGTACCGACTGTGTCAGGCAACAGCATGCGGTTCAGCCATGAGTGGATGATACCGTCACCTGGACGCAAGCTGACACCACCACGGTTCATGATGAAGTCTGGCAGCGTATGGTGGGTGCTGACATCAACAGGTTTTGGATAGGCAGCAGTATGACAGAATGACTGCATGACCAAATCAGCCGAAAAGCCCAAGCAAGCCAAGTCTTTTAGCTCGTCACGCGTCATTGGCCCTGTGGTGTCTTGTGAACCCACGGTGGTCATTTTGGGTTCGCAGTAAGTGCCTGGACGGATGCCCTGACCCTCTGGTAAGCCACAAGCGCGGCCAACCATTTTTTGGGCTTGAGTAAAGCCTTTACCTGTATCGGCAGGCTGAACTGGCGTACGGAACAATGTCGTTGGCGCTAAACCCAGTGCTTCACGCGCTTTGGTTGTCAAACCACGACCGATGATCAGGTTAATCCGACCACCCGCACGAACTTCATCCAACAGAACAGGGGTTTTCAGTGGTGCGGCTGCAATTTCAACGCCGTCTTTGGTGGCGCGAACATTGGCAGTGCTGTGGTCGATGTGTAGGGTAACCACGTCGCCCATGTTCATTTCGCCAACATCAAGCTCGATTGGCAATGCACCAGCATCTTCCATCGTGTTGAAAAAAATCGGGGCGATTTTACTACCGATACACACGCCGCCATCACGCTTGTTCGGGATATGTGGCAGATCATCACCCGTAAACCACAGCACTGAGTTGGTGGCTGATTTACGGCTTGAGCCTGTACCGACCACGTCACCGACATAAGCAACAGTATGGCCTTTGGCTTTGAGTGCTTCGATTTGCTTGATTGGACCAATTTCAGTTGGTTTGTCTGGATTGATGCCGTCACGGACGTTTTTCAGCATCGCATTGGCGTGCAGTGGAATGTCAGGACGTGACCATGCATCTTGCGCTGGTGACAAATCATCAGTGTTGGTTTCGCCAGTCACTTTGAATACGGTAACGGTGATTTCGGCTGGGACTTCTGGACGGCTGGTGAACCATTCAGCATCCGCCCATGATTGCATCACGCCTTTGGCAGCCTCATTGCCTGCTTTGGCTTTTTCGGCCACATCATGGAATGAATCAAATACCAGCAGGGTTTTTTTCAGGGCTTCGGCAGCACCAGCGGCCAACTCAGCATCATCTAACAAGTCAACCAGTGGCGCGACATTGTAGCCACCCAGCATCGTACCAAGCAGATAGACGGCACGCGCTTTGGTCACGAGTGGACTAGTGGCTTCGCCTTTGGCAACAGCGGCCAAAAATGCTGCTTTAACGTAAGCAGCTTGGTCAACACCGGCAGGCACACGGTTTTCTAGCAGATCAACCAAAAAGGCTTCTTCGCCTGCTGGTGGATTTTTGAGCAACTCAACTAATTCTGCAGTCTGCTTGTCGTCCAGCGGCTTAGGCGGGACGCCGAGTGCGGCACGTTCAGCAACGTGTTGGCGGTAGGCTTCGAGCACGGTGTATTCCTCTCGTGGGGTGATAAAGTCCGCGACGGGCGCAGGCCAAGCGCGGACACTGTTTATAGTGGTCTAAATGGTACGCCAATCTGAGCCAAATGTTAATGCAATCGGGTAACTCGACGCTCAATGATGATTATTTTCTGGCGAAATGGTGGTATTGTTGACAAACCACATTCATCTTGCCTACAGCACACAAGCCAAGCGAATTGCTGCTTGTGATGGCAAATTATTGGCAATATCCACCGAAAATAGAGTTCAAAATCCCTCAATGGTCGGAGTAACCATGACAGAGCATAATTTTACCTTGTTAGTGGCCAGCATTACTGACACCACTCGCTACTTCCAGCAGCAAGCACAGAAGCAGGTCAATGTGACCCTGACCCTACGCAACTGGCTGATCGGGGCGTACTTGGTTGAGTATGAGCAACATGGACAAGATCGTGCTGAGT
>JAYXXU010000417.1:0-1123 GCA_036019135.1 Pseudomonadota bacterium
GGCGGCCTGTTGAAGTTCAGTACTTTCGTGGCGCGAGCAACGACAGTGCCACCAAGGTTGATCAGCCAGGCACAGCCCGTTGCGCTGCATATATAGACGTTGGTTCTTTGTAGAGACAATTGCTATCATTGTCAAGAAGCACACCACAAGAACAAGGCCAACAGGATTATTTTGCAACCAGCCTGACAGATCAAAAGTGTCACGCAATGAAGCAAGTTTATTGGTGGCTGGCGGATCGTCCAGAATAACGGCGAAGTCAGTGAGGTGATTGAATTCCACAATGGCGCGTTTGCTTTGGGTGCTACTATTGAAGGTGCCTCCCACGTGCCATTCCAGACTTTTTGTGTTCCAAAACGCAGCTCTGGGCTCCTGTGGCAGCTCACACTCACTGATATTGATAGGAGTAGCGTCTCTACACTTGTGGTTGCATATACGATTACAAAAGTTCCTGTACTGGCAACTTGGACAAAAATGAGCATCACAGCTGTATCCTGACTCAGACAATAGCTGGGCACATGCGTCAGCGCCGTGGGCGACGTCATACGCGTTGGCACACGATAGATTACAGTTGATCCCTGATGCATTGGCAGCCGTTTGAACATCCACTTCGATTTGAATGTCGTCTTCGAGATTTTTGACTACAATTGGCAGGCTGCCGTTAAACAAACTGACCGTCACCACTCTTGATATTAGATGGGCTTTATCATCGGGGACATACGAGTACGGATTTTTGACCCAGCGCACGACCTGAGCTGTGAGGCTGGGCGCCGCTTGTTCAAGAGGAATAACAGGTGGAATCTGCACAGTTCCCGCTGATAGTGCCACGCCATCCACGGCTATTGTGTCTGTAGCCACGGCTTGCACTGCTGCAGCAAATGATGAAGTGTTGAGTTCTGCCGCAGTTTGACCAGGTACCATTCCAGCCCCGAGCGACTGGCACATGTTGTCCAGGATCGATGTTAGTTTCTTGGCAACACTGGCTTGACCGCTGCTGGGCTTGTTATCATTTGGTCGAGTGCTTGTAGAATTTGCCACATTAGACTCTGTGGCTGGAACAACTGCCGCGAACAGATTTGAAGCGACTGATGCCAACGAGCGAGCATTGTCGATTGGAATTGCAGTC
>JAYXXU010000418.1:0-1289 GCA_036019135.1 Pseudomonadota bacterium
TGTGGGTGAGCGCCAAGCCTTTGGCCAAGCGATTGGTAAATTCCAAAACACTCGCTTTGTGCTGGCACAGGCCAAAATCAATGCATTGGCGACACAAGCATTTGTCAATCAGTGTATTGAGCAGTACATGCAAGGCAAATTGGATGTGCCGACTGCCGCGGCAGTCAAAGCCTATGCAACCGATATGCAGTGTAAAGTTGCTGATGATTTATTGCAGTTGTTCGGCGGCTATGGCTACATGACCGAGTATCCAATTTCACGCTTCTATGTTGATGCACGGATTCAGCGAATCTATGGCGGCACGAACGAAATTATGAAAGAAGTCGTGGCACGCGATATCTTAGGTCGTTAATCTGCGCGATACGCGCCTGAGCATGGGATTGTTTGGGCGCGGCTTGCAATAAAAACAATGCTAACATTTATGCGTTACGCCTTAATCAGTGCATCAGCAGATTGTCGCAAATTGCTTTAGATTGTCGTGAATTGTTCTGCACAGCAGCATTGCGCTACGTTATAACAAGGTCTCTATCTCAGGCGAGATGATGACTTGAGGGTAACGCAATGAAAAAATGGCTACTCAGGCTGTTGAGTGTCTTGTTGTTGGCCGTGCTGGGCGCGTTTGCCGCGATTTGGCTATCGCCAGTCGCTAGTACTGCGTTTGCGATTGACTTAGAGCGGCGTGCGTCTGGTTTAGAGCATCAGCAACTGACCTTGCCAGATGGCACACGCTATCATTATTTGATCGGTGGGCAAGGCGAGCCGCTGTTATTACTGCATGGTTTTGGGGCAAATAAAGACAATTTTACCCGTATTGCGCGCCAATTGACCCCACATTATCGCGTGATTGTGCCTGATCATGTTGGTTTTGGTGAGTCGAGTCGGCCACAGCCCGCCGATTATCGTGCCACAGCGCAGGCTGAGCGCTTGCACCAGTTTATACAGCAATTGCCCAACGAAAATATCCAGAAATTGCATTTGGGCGGCAGCTCAATGGGCGGGCATATTGCACTGGCGTATGCAGCGCGCTATCCCGAGCAAGTGCAAAGCTTGTGGCTGTTGGATCCAGGTGGGGTGTGGAGTGCCCCCAAAGCGGAAGCATTTGAGATCAAAGAAAAAACAGGGATGTTTCCGCTGCTGGTTAGCTCGGTTGAGGATTATCGGCGCGTCTATGAGCTTGCGATGAGTCAGCCCCCATATGTACCTGCACCTATGTTGGCAGTGATGGCACAGCCGAGTATCGACAATCGTAAGCTAGAAGCTGATATCTTTGAACAAATCAGCAATGATTC
>JAYXXU010000419.1:0-1531 GCA_036019135.1 Pseudomonadota bacterium
TTTGGCTCAAGGCTCAAGTGCACACGAACTCTTGGCTAAAACCCTGCAAAAAGCGGGGCTGTCTTGGCAAGACATTCAACCGATTTGGTTACCTCCTGCCGATGCACGCGCGGCCTTTGATAAGCAGGCCGTAGATGCGTGGGCAATTGGGGAACCCTACTTAGGAACTGCAGAGTTACAAGGCCATACAAAAACTTTGGTCGATGGCTCTGCTTTTCCAACCACTTATTCTTTTTATATCGGCAATCCTGACTTCATTCAAAAGCATCCAGATTCAGCGCAGAAACTCATTAACAGTGTAAATAGCGCAGATCTACGGATTGTAAAGCATCAAGATCAAGCCTTACAGATTTATGCACAAAGCACAGGTCTCAGTACCCCTGTCGCCCAACAAGTTCTCAATAAACGTCCAAAACCTTCACCTGTATATGCACTCAACAGTGAAGTGATCACAAGTCAGCAGCAAATCGCCGACTTATTTAAACAAGAGCAACTCATTCCTGTGCACATCAATATTCAGCACAGCGTCTGGTCTGCCCAATAGTCATACTTTTCATTTTATAAGGAACATCGACATGAATATTTTCTGGTTTATTCCCACTCATGGTGACAGTCGTTATTTAGGCACCAGCAAGGGTGCTCGTCAGGTCGATCATGCTTATATGAAACAGATTGCCGTTGCCGTGGATAATCTCGGTTATGCAGGGGTATTGATTCCGACTGGCCGTTCTTGTGAAGATCCATGGATCACTGCAGCAAGTCTGATTGATGCGACTAAGCAACTTAAGTTTTTGGTAGCACTACGCCCGGGCATTACCACACCTGCACTTGCGGCACGGATGGCAGCTACTTTTGACCGCCTTTCCAATGGTCGTATTTTGCTGAATCTGGTGACTGGCGGTGACGAACAAGAACTGAAAGGTGATGGTCTATATGAAGATCATAGTACCCGTTATCAAACCGCATCCGAATATGTCAAAATCTGGCGTGAAATCCTGACTCGCTCACATACGGGTGAATCATTTACATTCCACGGCGAACGCCTCAGTGTCGATGACGCCAAACTGCTCTACCCGCCTGTACAGCAGCCTTATCCCCCCCTGTGGTTTGGTGGCTCATCAGAAGCAGCAACCGAACTGGCGGCAGAACAGGTCGATACCTATCTGACTTGGGGTGAACCTCCTGCTGCAGTAAAGAAGAAAATTGAATATCTCCGTGCTAAAGCAGCTGGCAAAGGTCGCACACTTACTTATGGCATCCGTTTGCATGTGATTGTGCGCGAAACCAATGAACAAGCATGGGCCGCCGCCGATGAACTGATTCAATATCTGGATGATGCCACAATTGCGGCGGCACAGAAAAAATTTGCACAGATGGACTCAGTCGGTCAGCAACGTATGGCTGCACTACACGGCGGACGTAAAGATCAATTAGAGGTATCTCCGAATTTATGGGCAGGCATTGGCTTAGTTCGTGGCGGCGCGGGTACTGCTTTAGTCGGAGACCCTGAAACAGTTGCCGCACGCATTCA
>JAYXXU010000420.1:0-1359 GCA_036019135.1 Pseudomonadota bacterium
GTCGAACCAGACGGCGTGTTTGCGCTAAGCGACGGCAGCCTATATGCAATACAGGGGTGAGATATGCCAGCAAAGTCGATGTTTGATTTGGTGCTTGAGGGCAAAGAGCTGGATGCGGCCGCATTAACTGGCACGGAAATGCTGGTCATTGAGCGATTTAACAATGATACCAGTGCGCAAGAAACCAACGTCATCACGCTGAATACATTGCGTGAGTGGCTGCATCTGTGTAGTCCGACATCACTGCATTTTCCAGACTTTATCTTTACAGATTATCTGGGAACGGATTTTTATATCTCATATGAAATTAAGCATGGTACGAATGTATATTCTGACGTCTGGGTTGGCAACTATCAAGAGCTGCCATTGCCGACAGCCAGAACCATTTTAATGGACTTTATACTCGTCATTAGCGAGCATCTTAATGATGACATCCCTTTTTACCTGCCGTCTTTAGAAAATAATTTTTCTTTAGTCGGCATATCTCAGTCTGAAGACTGGGATGTGCTCAGAAAGACGACGCTTACATTAAAAATTTACGATGATGGCAATAGCAATCCTCCAGACGGCGGTTTGGATTTGGTTGCTATGGTTTTTGGTGAGTCGGTGTCCGCGCATAGTTGCGCTGTTATCTACGGAGGCTTCGGTCCATGAATACCCTAACAATCCCCAGCATTACCATTAAGACTCGAACCTGTGGCGACATCTCGCTAGAGCCTGTCCGCATGGGCAAGCTCAAGCAATTTAGCGATGCAGTCGAGCCGATGATCGGCGAGATCATGGCGATGGTTGATGGTGCTGTTGATCAGACCGTCATCACAAAGCTGATCCGAGATCATTATGACAGCGCGTTGCATCTGGTCACGTTGCTGTGTCCAGCGACAAAAGAGCAGCTTGATGACATGTTGCTTGATGAGTTTGTCGAAGTTGTCGGCGCAGCAGTTGAGATCAACACTGATTTTTTCGTCCAGAGCCTACTGCCAGCAGTGCTGTCAAAAGTGGGCAAGCTCAAAAGCATGCTGGCGACAATGACTGGGACGATGGCATCCAGTGCCTCATTGCCAACGGACACAGCTACGGATGCGTCTGTAGCTACACCATAGCGCAGTTCAAGGCGTTTCTGGCGGCTTGCCAGCGACGCGAAAAAGCCATGTTTGTGCAGATGATCACGGCTGCACGCATGGCACAGTTCGAAGGCAAAGACTTTAAAAAAGCAATGCAGGGGATCAATCAATGAGTTTTTCACTTGGCTTTAAGATCAATGCTGATCTTGCGGAGATTCGCAATGGTCTAACCCAAGTGCGAAATGACTTCAAAGACTTGATCAATAATGTCAAGTCAATGACGCTTGACCTCAAG
>JAYXXU010000421.1:0-2248 GCA_036019135.1 Pseudomonadota bacterium
ATAATACTCACACTGCATTGGGATAATCACTCCATCGGCCGCGCACAGGGCATTGACAGTCAACAAATTCAAACTTGGTGCGCAATCAATCAAAATATAATCAAACTGATTGGCAATCCGACTAATCGCGTCTTTTAGGACGTATTCACGCCGATTTTTTTCAAACAACGATAGCTCAATGCCTGACAGCTCACGATTCGCCCCAATCACCTGATAGCCCGCTTCAGTCGGCTGAATCACCGCTTCAATCGGGGCATCATCTAGCAAGACATCCGCCACACTATAAGGCAAGTCCGTTTTTTGTAGCCCCGAACCCATGGTCGCATTGCCTTGTGGATCAAGATCAATCAGCAGCACGCGTTTTTTGAGCACGCCCAATGAGGCGGCCAAGTTTACCGCTGTGGTGGTTTTACCCACGCCACCTTTCTGGTTGGCAATCGCCAGAATCTCGGTCATCTCGTGTGATCATCCATCATAAATCAAGCAAAATCGGGCTTAGCCTTCAGCGGCTATCGCATGCTGTGGGCGTAGCACAATCAAATGCCGCGCCTCATCCAAGTCTGGCACATGCAACAACACCACTTGCTGCTGGTAATCGGCTTGTAGCTGCTGCATTTCTTCGGTGGGCAATAACGCCTTCATCGCGGCCAATACGCCCTGCGGGGCAAGATACGGCTGACCAACTTGTGCAAAATCAGTCAGTGCAGCAAACGCACGACTGGTCACCACATCAAACTGCCCTAGCTCACGTTGTGCGGCTTGATCTTCAACACGGACATGAATCGGCTTGGCATTATTGACTTTTAAATCCGCCACGACTTGACGTAAAAAACGAATTTTTTTGCTATTGGAATCCAATAGCACACACTCACGTTCTGGCTGACAAATCGCAATCACCATCCCCGGTAGGCCACCACCTGTGCCAATATCCAGCAGTCGGCCTGTGGGTAAATGAGGCAAAATACTGAGACTATCCAGCAAATGGCGTACCAACATCGCTTTGGGATCACGAATGGAAGTCAGATTAAATGCTTTGTTCCACAATGCCAGTTGGTCTTGATACTGGAGCAGACGATTCAAGGTGTCATCACTGAGGCCCAGCCCCATTTGGGTAACGCCAGTTTTTAAGCTATTCAACAAAGGGTGCATGGTCAATCCAGCAAAATCAGGCCAGTAACGAGATACAGGTGAGTCAGTCAACCGCGTTCGGGTGGCTTGCAGCGCGTGGATGATAGCATGGCTAGATAGGGATGTGGGACTTCGAGCAATCACTTGCCTTGCTCGTGATCAAAGCACAAAATCAAGGTATATGTAGTTTTACTGCTTAGCTCAATCAAGCGAGAACATAAAAAACAACCCTACACATCATGCTCTGTACAACACCAAATACACCACAGCCGTTGATTCAATCTCTACCAAGGTCTGCTGAACCAACTCAAGCACAGCCGTTTCACTAAAACCACCTGTACCCGCACCGATCATTGGAAAGGCGACCGACTCAAAGCCATGTTGATTAATCAGCGTCATCGCAGAGCGCACCGAATCCTGAATTGATTGTGACGACGCGACCCACCACATACTAATACCAGCCACATGGATGATTGCTTTAAATTGACTACGTCCCGCATTAGTCAATACAGCATGGCCTAATGCGATTACACCATGCCGCCCAACCTCAATAAACGGCTGATAACCCGCATGGCGCTTGATTGCCTTTGAAACACCTTGTGGTAGCAATAGCCACCACGGAATGATATTTCTATTCCAAGCATTAACAATCACTTCAACGGGTTGAGTCAGCAAGTCCCCCTCAACCACGCGAATATCCATCGTTTTAACCTGCCCGCCGTAGATTTTGCTTTTTCAGCGTCATCATCAGCAGTTGTACCGCCGCAGGGGTCACACCCGAAATCCGCCCCGCCTGCGCCAGTGTCGCAGGACGCACGTTTTTCAGCTTGATTTTGATCTCATTCGACAGGCCAGACACCGCATCATAATCAAACTCAAACGGCAACACCGCTTCTTCAAAACGCTTCAATTGACTGACTTCGTCTTGTTGACGGTCGATATAACCCGCGTATTTCACCGCGATTTCGATCTGTTCACCGACCATCGGCGACACTTGTGAATCGGTCAATTCCGCCACTTGGGCAAAGGTCACATTCGGACGCTTGAGCAAATCATACGCCTGTTGCTCTTTGCTCAGACTCTCGCCGGTCATCGCCACAAAGCGCTGTCCCAAATCATT
>JAYXXU010000422.1:0-6949 GCA_036019135.1 Pseudomonadota bacterium
CTGGCTTCTTAGAACTTGATAATAAAACCTACGGCATGCAATCGGGCGATTTGATCATTGTGGCAGCTCGTCCCTCGATGGGTAAAACCACTTTTGCCATGAACTTGGTGGAAAGCGTACTATTTAACTGTGACCTTCCTGCTTTAGTGTTTTCAATGGAAATGCCTGCGGATTCGATTGCCATGCGTTTAATTTCCGCATTTGGACGAGTTAATCAAGGTCATTTACGTTCGGGTAATCTTGATGCAGATGAGTGGTCGAAAGTGACCAGCAGTATGGTTCACCTTCAGCAGAAGCATTTGTATATTGATGACTCCTCTGCCCTTCCTCCAACAGAGTTACGCTCGCGCTGTCGGCGTATCGCCAAAATGCACGGCGGCAAAATCGGTGCAATCATGGTCGATTACCTACAGTTGATGCGTGTTCCGGGCAGTGGCGATAACCGTGTGAATGAAATTTCTGAAATCTCACGCAGCTTAAAATCATTAGCCAAAGAAATGAGCTGTCCTGTGATTGCGCTGTCACAGTTGAATCGCAGCCTTGAAAACCGTCCGAATAAGCGTCCTGTGATGTCAGACTTGCGCGAATCAGGCGCGATTGAGCAAGATGCTGACTTGATCATGTTTATTTATCGTGATGAAGTTTATAATAAAGAATCCAAAGATGCTGGCACAGCCGAGATTATCATCGGTAAACAACGGAATGGTCCAATTGGAACTGTTCGATTGGCGTTTCAGGGTCACTTTACGCGCTTTACCAATCTTGCACCTGAATATTATCGCCCTGAAGATGATGAATAAATTCAAGTCACCATAAGGAAGGTGTGCTATGCGGGATTGCCGCATTGTTCTAAATCCTGCTGCCTTACGGCACAACCTCCGACGTGTTGCAACGCTTGCCCCACACAGCAACATACTGGCGATGGTTAAAGCCAATGCGTACGGTCATGGCTTGGCTTTTGCGGTCGATGCCTTGACGGATGCTGATGCGTTGGGTGTGGCATTTTTGGCAGAAGCTGAACAGGTGCGACAGTGCAGTACGCAGTCGATTGTGATCATGGAAGGCGCATTTAGCTTGGCCGAATGGCAACGAGCCGCGGATATTGGCGCACAGTGTGTGATTCATCAACCCTGTCAGCTTGAGTGGGCATTACAGCATGTGGTGCAGGGTGCAACGGTGTGGCTTAAACTCAATGCAGGCATGAATCGTCTAGGCTTACGGCCTGATCAGGTGCTTGAGGCAGCCCAACGCTTACGTGCCAAGGGGTATGATCTGGTCTTGGCAATGCACTTTGCCAACGCAGACACACCTGATCATCCGATGAATCAACAACAAACCCAGTGCTTTGAGCATGTACGCGCGACACTTGCACCGATCAAAACCTCGTGCTGCAATTCTGCTGCCTTAATTGCTTGGCCTGCCCAGCATGGTGATTGGGTTAGACCAGGGATTATGTTGTATGGAAGCTCACCCTTTGCAGATCAATCCGCCCAGCAACTTGGCTTAAAAGCAGTGATGCAGGTGCAATCCGTGCTGATGGCGACTCATAAGCTCACCCAAGGCGAGCAGGTCGGTTATGGCTCGCTGTGGACTGCCGACCGAGACAGTCAAATTGGAGTGATCGCGATTGGTTACGGTGATGGCTATCCACGCACCGTGCAGTGCGCTACTGCCCAGATCTTGGGACAAACTGTGCCCATTATTGGTCGAGTCAGTATGGATATGCTGATGGTAGATCTAACCGATTGTGCGCAGCATATCCCGCTTGGCGCAGTCGTCACTTTGTGGGGCGACTCGCCGTCAGTCGATCAAATCGCGCAGCATGCAGGTACACTGAGCTACGAACTGCTCTGCCGCATGACGCAACGACCCACTCGGATCATCGAACAGGACGATCATGTCTTATACTGAACGATTCACCCACACCATTGATCAACTCAACCGCTGGTCTGGTTGGCTAACTGCATTTGCGGTACTGATCGTGACTGTCTTAGCCGTATTCACGGCACTGGCACGCAAATTTGATATCGGTTCGAATGCTTTAATCGAAATGCAGTGGTATTTATTTTCATTGGTATTTTTGCTGGCAGCAGGCTGGACACTACAACAAGACCAACATGTTCGGGTTGATGTGCTGGCCAAGCGCTGGTCACCAATCACTCGTCTGTGGATTGATTTAATTGGTCACGGCTTGGTGCTGCTGCCCCTTGCGAGTGGCTTATTTTGGTTGGGACTGCAACAGACCATCAGTCGCTACTCATCGGGTGAAATGTCTCCTGATGCAGGCGGGCTATTACGTTGGCCAGTCTGGGCACTGTTACCGTTGGGTTTTGGGTTATTGATTTTACAAACCCTCGCCGAAATGCTCAAACTCTGGCATCAGCGTCAATCACTCGTCCAAGCCACACCACCTTCTCAACATCAGGAATCATAACTCATGGATGATGCGGGCTATCTTGCACCGTTTATGTTCTTAAGCCTGTTTTTGCTGCTATTAACAGGCTACCCCGTGGCCTTCGTCTTGGGTGCGGTGGCGTTAATCTTTGGCTTGATTGGGATTTGGCTGGAGGTGATTCCGTTCAGCTTGGCTTATGCAGTGCCAGATCGTCTGTTTGGCATTATGCGCAACGATACACTATTGGCCATTCCTTTTTTTACCCTGATGGGACTGATTTTAGAGCGCAGCGGAATTGCTGAGCAGCTGCTGTCCTCCATGGGTCGGCTGATGGGACGCGTACGCGGTGGGCTGGCACTATCAGTGGTGATTGTTGGGACATTATTGGCAGCTACAACAGGCGTTGTAGCTGCTAGTGTGATGGCGATGGGGCTGATCGCTTTGCCAATCATGTTACGCCAAGGTTACTCTCCTGCGCTGTCCAGCGGGGTCATTATGGCTTCTGGCACGCTAGCACAGATTCTGCCGCCGTCGCTGGTGTTAATTGTATTGGCCGATACTTTGGGTGCACCCGTTGGTGACATGTTTATTGGCGCGATGCTACCCAGCATGCTATTGGTGGGGATGTTTGCCGCATTTATTCTCATCACAGCACAATTAAAGCCTGCATTATTCCCTGTGATTACACCACTTGAGCCGATCAATTGGGGCGCGATTGCGCACAGCATGGTGCCTGCCCTACTGTTGATTGTCTTGGTGCTGGGTTCGATTTTTATTGGGGTGGCAACACCCACCGAGGCTGGTGCGATTGGTGCAGTTTGTGCGTTGATCTTGGCGCTTATCAAACGCAAGCTCAGTCGTGGCAATCTCAGCGCAGCGCTGCAACAAACCGCGCGGCTGACCTGCTTTGTGATGTTTATTTTAATCGGTTCGAGTTTATTTGGACTAGTATTTCGAGCGCTCGGCGGTGATCTGTGGGTGGTGGATTTATTTAATCAACTGCCTGGTGGGGTGATTGGCTTTTTGCTCATGGTCAATCTGATTATCTTTATCTTGGGGTTTTTTCTCGATTTTTTTGAGATTGTCTTTATTGTTGTGCCGTTACTCGTGCCTTTATTACATCAGTTTGGACTTGATCCGGTCTGGTTTGGGGTGATTTTGGCCATGAATTTACAGACGTCATTTTTGACCCCGCCGTGTGGGTTTTCGTTGTTTTATCTCAAGAGCGTTGCGCCTGCCAGTTTGACCAGTCAAGCCATTCATCGTGGCGTGATTCCATTTATTATTTTGCAATTGCTGATGGTGGCGATTTTGATCAAGTTTCCACAACTGGTGCTGACCAAATCCTCCAATTTTGCTGACATTGAACAGAGTCCTACCCAACAATTGGCAGGACTCGAAGGCACAAGCCATGCCGATGCGATTCGTCTGATGCTTCAAATTGCCGAAGAACAACGTGAATCAACTGCACAAGGAGCAACGCCATGATGCCATCCTCTCTGCAACGCCGTGCCTTTTTAGCGCAGGCCGCGTTGATCTCTGTAGCCGTCAGTACACCCAGCTTGCTGCTGGCATCACCCAGTGCCACGCCAAGCATTGGCCAAGGGCGGGTACAATGGCGCATGGCGTCGAGCTTTCCTAAAAGCCTTGATGCGATTTATGGTGCAGGCGAAATGTTGGCACGCCGAGTCAGCCAGTTGACCGATGGACGCTTTCAAATACGGGTCTTTGCAGCGGGCGAGCTGGTACCTGCCTTACAGGTCTTTGATGCAGTACAACAGGGCACAATTCAGTGTGGTCATAGCGCTAGTTACTATTATGTTGGCAAAAATCGAGCCTTTGCTTTTGAGACTTGCCTCCCGTTTGGTCTCACCGCCCGTCAACAAACCGCTTGGTATAGCGTGGGTGGTGGCCGAGAATTAATCCAAGATTTTTTGCGACCTTATGGTGTGCAAAGTTTTATTGGTGGCAATACTGGCGCTCAAATGGGCGGCTGGTTTCGCAAGCCAATCAATAGCTTGGCCGAACTACAAGGTCTAAAAATGCGCATCCCTGGCATTGGTGGCGAAATCTTGTCGCGGATGGGGGCTATTCCGCAAACCATTGGTGGTGCAGATATTTATCCTGCACTAGAACGCGGCACGATTGATGCAGCCGAATGGGTTGGCCCTTATGATGATGAAAAAATGGGGTTTTATAAAGTTGCGCCGTATTATTACTTCCCAGGTTGGTGGGAAGCAGGGCCACAACTGAGTTTTTATGTCAATCAGGCCGCCTTTCAAAAGCTCCCCAAGACCTATCAAGCGGCATTTGAGGTGGCGGCCAGTGAGGCAGCAATGTGGATGCTGGCAACCTATGATGCACGCAACCCGCAAGCACTGACCCGATTGATTAACCAACACAAGATACGTCTGAGAGGCTTTCCAAATGATGTGATGCGCAAAGCGCATCAAACTGCCTTTGCCTTCTATGAGGAACAGGCGGCCAATAATCCTGCTTTTGCCAAGCTGTATCGATCATGGCAACCGTTTAGACGCTTGCAAGGTGGCTGGTTTAATCTGGCCGAAACCTCGCTAGAAAATTTTATGTATAAGCAGGCCATTCGCTAGTCGCTTCGCGATCATCGGTCAACTCAACCAACGCCCAAACCTGCCAGACCCACTCGTCTGGCAGAAGCTGGCTGACTTCTGCCGCACCAAACAAACTGGCGGGCGCATACCACACCGACTCACCTTCTAATAACAGTCGTTGACGCAGCGCAAGCCCCTTGCCCATGCGTCGAACCGCTCTAGCACGTTCTGGTAAGTCCCCTGCTCGACAAGGGCTGACTTGAGCATGCACACAAGCATCAGGCGCAATTGCGGTTGCCCAACGACCTAAAGGCAAGCGAAACACGACTGTTGCCTGTGGATGAAGCGCAGGCATATGCCCGAGCGTCACACTGCTATGATCGGTTGGTGGCTGTTCATAAATAGGCAAAATCGGCACACGCACAGCATTGGAATGATGCAGGTGTGTAAATTTGATTTGGCTGGCGGTTGCCCGTAAATTATGGGGCTTCAGCCCTAAGACCTGCATGAGGCGATGCGCTTGCCAATCATTTGGGGTGGCTGTGCCTTGCTCCCAGTCTTGAATACGAATCGGATCGACATGCAACAATGCAGCCAATTCACGCCGTTCCAAGCGGCGCTGTTGACGGGCACGACGTAACTGAATCGGGGAAACCACTACTGGCGCAGGTGGCGCTAACGGACGCTGCACCGCTGGCGCTGGCACACTTTCTGAAGTGGTGACAAGCTGGTCTGTGGCTGGCGATGCATTCGATACAGCAGACTCAACGGGTGAATCTAATCGAATCAAATCGGCATGTTGCCGCCATTCAGCGTGCTGATCAGCAGGTGTCACCACTGTGGGGTTCGGCTCAGCCGACTGATTTAAAAACAAGTCTGGTCTTAGATCACTGACTTGGCAGTTGAGTAATGTAGCGAGCTTGGGTAACCAACGCGTGTCTGGACGGTGTCTGCCTGTTTCCCATTGGGCAACCGCAGGGCCACTAATCCCCAAACGAACCGCCAACGCTTTTTGCGATAAACCCGCTTGCTTGCGCAAATGGCGCAACCGCTCAGCCAATACATCATCAGTGATTGAATGATTGTCCAGACGTTGATTCATCATGCAAACTGTTTACTGACCAGAAGCAGATAGCCTAACACGGGATTGCAAAGCAAGACATTGGCTTGATCAGACAAGATGGGGAGATTGGAAAGACAAACATATATCAAATTTTGGAGGCAACCCCATCAGCAGTGCTTCGGCACACACCAAACTTGCTACCGTTGCTACCTTCCGGTCCTGGCGGGGTTCACAAGCTGACATTGCGAAGTAACCGATGGGGTCACCATTGCAGGTGCAAGTATAGTGATTCCAAAGCGTATTGCAAGCAGATGACGCATAAAACCACTGTTTGTTCATTTTACGATCTGAAACAGCCCATTCTTTAAGGTTGGTCTATGCTTTAATGCTGGCTAGATGTTTACCTTGATGTTGTGTGCCTGACAATGACTGCGCGCTGTTCTACCACGTTTGTTTCATGGTTTGCCTCTCCACTGGGCCTGCTGTGGATACAGCATGATGGTCATTTTATTTTGAGTGTCGATTATATTCGGTTGGGGCAATCTGTCGATTGGTCACAAGCCAAGGATTTACCTGAATCATGGCAACAAGCCTTCAGTGACTATTTTTCAGGCGAAACCACCGCACTGGCCGCACTGCCAATCCGACTTGATATAGGTACGGTGTTTCAACGCGATGTTTGGTTAGCACTACAACAGATTCCAGCAGGCACAACATGGACGTATGCCAAACTTGCCAAGCATATCGGTCGTCCCAAGGCGATTCGCGCGGTGGGACAAGCCCTGTCTAAAAATCCGCTCAGTATTGTGCTGCCCTGTCATCGTGTGATTCGACAATCAGGTGAACTGGGCGGCTATGCGGGCAATAGCGATGTCGGCCGCGCCCGTAAACAGTTCTTGTTGTGGCATGAATGTGGATTTG
>JAYXXU010000423.1:0-2627 GCA_036019135.1 Pseudomonadota bacterium
GCTTAAACGTGATTTTGGTATTGCCAGTCTGTTGACCATGTGAACGCTGCAAGTGTGAGACCAACTGCTCCTGTTCAGCTTCGCTGATAACGCTGTCGGCATTACGTTGGGGCAGCCCAGCATCTGCCAGTTGCTCCAGCAGCTTTTCGACCGGTTTTTGTACCATTTGCGCCAATTCTTTTACGGTTTTTTCCGCCATACGCTGCTACCCCTAGTTAAACCATGATTCGCGGGCCTTCATGATCAGCCGGCCTGCTTGTTCTGCATCGAGATCATCGATGTCAGCAATATCGTCAATGGCCTGATCCGCCAAGTCATCTACGGTGATGATGCCGCGCGCTGCAAGGGCAAAGGCGACTTCTCGACTCATCCCTTCCATGTTCAACAACTCATCACTTGGGTCTTGAATATTTTCTTGTTGTACCAGCGCGTCAGCGAGTGCGACATCTTTTGCACGCGATTGCAGTAGCTCAACCATGTCCGACTCAAGCCCGATTTCATCAAAAGTCTCGGCAGGTACATAGGCCAATTCTTCAAATGAGGTAAAACCCATTTCAACCAAGGCCACAGATAGCTCTGGATCAATATCCAGTCGCGCTGTGAACATGTCTATATATTGTTGTGCCTCATCTGCTTGACGCGCACGATACTCGTCTTCGAGCATCATATCGAGCTTGTAGCCCGTCAATTCAGATGCTAAGCGTACGTTCTGGCCTTGTGTGCCGATCGCACGTGCCAATTGGTCGCTGGCAGCAAAAATAATATCCGCGCTTTGTGCATCTTCATCCAGCACAATACCTGAGACATCTGCTGGCTCTAGCGCACTGGCAATATATTGCGCGGGGTCATCTGACCACACCACCACATCAATCCGCTCACCATTGAGCTCTTGTTGTACGGCTTGAATCCGTGTACCACGCATGCCTATACATGCCCCGACAGGATCAATCCGATGATCATTGGTTTTCACAGCAATTTTTGCACGCACACCTGCTTGACGGGCAGCCCCTTTGATCTCAATGATTTCTTCACTGATTTCTGGCACTTCTTTACGCATCAACGCGATCAGCATTTCGGGACGTGCACGCGACAGTAACAATTGCGCACCACGACCCTCACGATTCACAGCATATAAAATCGCGTTGATGCGCTGTTTGACCCGTAGTGTTTCTTTGGGTAGCATTTCTTCGCGAGCCAAATAGCCTTCGGCGTTT
The DNA here is from genome assembly GCA_036019135.1 of Pseudomonadota bacterium. GTDB lineage: Bacteria > Pseudomonadota > Gammaproteobacteria > Pseudomonadales > Moraxellaceae > JAYXXU01. Next base: position 1,215 of record JAYXXU010000423.1, read on the forward strand.
TCACCCATATCAATGATAAAGCCATCTTTGGTTTGCTTTTTGACCTCACCATAGATCAGCTCACCCACACGCGCAGCATATTGATCGGCAATCAGCGCACGCTCAGCCTCACGAATTTTTTGGACAATCACTTGCTTGGCGATCTGTGCCGCAATCCGACCAAACTCAATCGAGGGGATCTGTTGCTCACGCACATCACCGACTTTCCACTGCTCAGGATCGAGATCGCTGATTGCATCTTGACAGGCTGGCATTTCGTGATCGTGATCCTCTACGACCGTCCAACACCGAAATGTATCGTATTCACCAGTTTTACGATCAATCTTGACCCGCAACTCGACTTCGTCGTCTTGCTCATAAAACTTCTTTTTGGTTGCCGCAACTAATGCCTGCTCAAGCGCCTCAAAAATTGCGTCGCGGCCAACCCCTTTTTCATTACTGACGGTTTCCACCACAGTTAGAATTTCGCGACTCATATGTCACCTGTAGATTGGTTTAAAATAACGGCACGCCGACTAGTCTTGGTAGACCAAGTTGGCCTTGTCAATATTGTCTGCATCAATTTGCAGCACCTGTCCCTCAAAGCTCAGTGTCAAGCCATCCTCGCGTACATCTTCGAGTATACCGTTCATTTTACGACGGTTAGCAACTGGAGAGATCAGGCGAAGGGCGACCGTCTGTCCGACATATGCAGACATCTGTGCTAACTGAAAAAACTGACGGTCCCAGCCAGGTGACGATACTTCGAGCGCATACTCATCTGCAATCGGATCATGCAAATCCAGCACACCACTGACTTGATGCGTCACACGTACGCAGTCTTGTACCCCAACACCTTGGCCGATCAGCTCATCCACCTCAGCGTTAACATCTTCAGTAGAACTCAAATCAACCTGTTGCACCACATCATCTGTGATGGCGGGCTTATCAATATAAATACGCAGCAATGATCGACGGCCTTGCTGTAGGAACTCAATTCCCCACAGCTCAACGTCGCACGCTGCAACAGCAGGCGCAATCAGCGCGTGTAATGATTGCGTTTTGGCAGATTGTTTCATGGGCTATCTTTGAACCGATCCATTAATTAGGACAATCAAACGGAGAGTCCGCCTGATTTCCCCATGTCTGCGTTCAGATTAGGAAAGCATTCCCCAGAAGATCGGGCGAACGTTAAAACGAAAAATGGGCGATTTCGCCCATTTTCTCGACAGCATCCGACTAAAAGATGACATCAGCATGACTGTCGTTTGCAAAAAAGCCCACAAACGTGGGCTCTTTTGTAAAAAATATGGTAGCGGGGGCTGGATTTGAACCAACGACCTTCGGGTTATGAGCCCGACGAGCTACCAGACTGCTCCACCCCGCATCAACAGGTCACGAATATTAAAGACCTTTACTGCGTGTGTCAAGCCA
>JAYXXU010000424.1:0-2026 GCA_036019135.1 Pseudomonadota bacterium
GCCGTCCCAGTTCTAATGCTGCCATGAGATGCGCATACTTGGCTGATCCCATGCCATGACAGCGTAAAATCTGCTCAGGCCGTGCCGAAAGCAACCCTGCCAAACCGTCAAACTGTTCGAGCAGTTCGCGTGCCATTTCGACCGCAGAGACTCGTGCCGTACCCGTGCGTAAAAAAATCGCCAACAGCTCGGCATCGGACAGTGCAGTTGCACCTTTATCGAGTAGACGTTCGCGCGGACGTTCTGACTCTGGCCATAATCGAATACTCATGGGTTGTTTGTCTCAAAAATTGTTGTTGTCCAACGTTTAATCAGCGTATGGCTTGTTTTAAGGTTGCTGGTCAACGATTGTGCCTGAATCAGTCGACCTTGAACAGCCGCTGACGGCGACATCAACCTAAAGCATCGGTGGGCTTGTGTAGAGGGCTTTGTTATGATCGGCAGATTGTCATATTCGCTGGAGTAAATCGGCGTGAATTCAATCAGCGCAAATATCATTCTTGGGGTCACGGGTGGCATTGCTGCCTACAAAAGTGCCATGTTGGTACGCCGCTTGCGCGATGCTGGGTTTGCGGTGCGGGTCGTGATGACAGCGGGGGCACAAGCTTTTGTCACACCACTGACTTTTCAGGCACTATCAGGTCATCCTGTCCATACCACGCTACTAGATCCCGAAGCCGAAGCGGGTATGGGGCATATTGAGCTGGCACGCTGGGCGGATTTGGTATTGATTGCCCCTGCCAGTGCCGATGTGTTGGCACGTATGGCAGCAGGGATGGCGGATGATTTGCTGACCACGTTGATGCTGGCGACAACCGCGCCGATCTTGGTTGCACCTGCGATGAATCAGCAAATGTGGGCAAATCGCATCACACAGCGCAATGTAGACACTTTGCGTAGCTATGGTGTGACGGTGATTGAGCCAGATGCAGGTGAGCAAGCCTGTGGCGATGTTGGTGCGGGACGGATGCCTGAACCAGAGGACTTGGTGCAGGCGGTACAGGCATTCTTGCAGTCGAGTCTATCGGCAGTGCCCCGTCTGTCAGCACCACTGGCGTTGCAGTTGCCGCAAGATTTGGCAGGGCAGCATGTGGTGATTACCGCAGGGCCAACCCGTGAAGCGCTTGATCCAGTGCGTTATCTGAGCAATCACAGCACAGGTAAAATGGGTTTTGCACTGGCTGAAGCGTGCCGTGATGCGGGTGCGCAAGTGACACTATTGGCAGGTCCTGTGCATCTGCCAACCCCCTCTGGTATAGAGCGAATCAATATCACCTCAGCACGAGATTTGTTGGCCGAAAGCCTGCGTTTAACCGAGCAAGGTTGTGATGTGTTTATTGCCACCGCAGCGGTGGCAGACTATCGGCCAGAGGTGATTGAAGACCATAAAATTAAAAAATCTGGCGAAATCACCGACATTCGCTTGGTCAAAAATCCTGATGTGGTGGCGACCATTGCGGCGCACCCTCAGCGGCCATTCGTGGTCGGTTTTGCCGCCGAAACCCAAAACACCGAGAGCTATGCGCAAGGCAAGCTACACAATAAAAAACTCGATATGATCGCCTGTAACGATGTATCACGGCGTGATATTGGCTTTGGTGCGGATGAAAACGCCATGACTGTGTTTTTTGCTGAGCAGTATGGTTTGGATGCAGTGCGTTTAGATAAGGCCAGCAAAGCGGACATCGCGGCGCGGTTAGTGGCGTGTATCGGGCAAGCACAACAACAGAAAAAATGAGCAGATTGGCTCAAGTAGGAGGGCTAAAATGTCCCAAAAAACCAGCTATCCCACCCGAAACAATCAACTGATTGAAACCTTTGATGCAGTGTTTACGCCAGAGGAATGTCAGCAGTTTATCGACCTGAGTGAGCAAAAAGGCTACGAAGCGGCCACCATCACGCTGGGTCGTAATCACTTCGAGTTACGGACGGAAGTGCGTAACAATGATCGGGTGATTTACGATGATACGCAGTTGGCCGAGCAGTTGTTTGAGCGGCTGCGTGATCTATTGCCCGCGCAGTTACA
>JAYXXU010000425.1:0-9165 GCA_036019135.1 Pseudomonadota bacterium
TCTGTAGGCAACAATCCCAACACACGGCCTTGATCGATTGATTCCAGTCGGATGATGGATAAATTATCCATTAAGCGCTCACGCTCAACCAACAATCGACGCTCACCCGCACCACCCACCGATAACCCGACTATCGCAGCGAAGACGCCCATAATCACAATCACCAGCATTAACTCAATCAGCGTAAACCCGCGTATGGCTTGGGGCGCATACGCTGACCGCAGCCTGAGCGGATGGCATGGTAGGTTATCGCACTGCATTATGCCTCTATCATCCCGAATGATCGATCCTGCTGTGGCAGCATCAGCATCTGCTCAATCAGTGCAACCCGTAAACCATCTCGATCACCCAAATAACGCTGATAAAAACTTGAGTTCAAAATCGCCGAGCCGCCTTGTGTCATGGACCAAATCGCAGCCAAATAATCTCGCACCACCATGTTGCTATTCTGTTCAGCCAAATAAGCGCTGGTCACATTAATAATGCGTCTGAGACGCTGCTTGCGGATTTGATACAACTGCGCAAACAAACTGCCCAAACCTGTTGCACCCGCTGATAGCCGCTCTTCGATTTGTAGGAGCAGCACAGTACGTTGCGAATGATGCAGGTGATGCAGCATATAAGCTGCCAGTTGAGTCGGAAAATCAGCACGAGTATCCAGCATATCCAGCAACACTTGTTCATTACGAATAATCAAGTGTAGGTACAACTCATCTTTACTTTGAAAATGCTTGTACAGCGTTCCTTTGGCCAGATCCAACTCTAGCGCCAACGCATCCAGCGTCATGCCCAGCTCACCGCTTTCCAATAACAGTCGTTCAGCCGCCTTAAAAATCAACTCTTCTCGGGCGCGAAACTGTGCCTGACGATCCATCCACTCATCCTCTGATCGTTGCTGCGGCATCCCGCCGTAAGCGATAAAAATTCTCTGTGGTCAACTCAGCAAGACGCTCAACTGACATAGCATGCAAATCTGCTAACACAACCGCAACCTGCGGCAAATAAGCAGGTTCATTCGGCTTGCCCCGATAAGGCACAGGAGCAAGATACGGGCTGTCGGTTTCGATCAACAAACGATCCAACGGAACCTGTCGTGCAACCTCCCGCAAATCAGCAGCATTTTTAAAGCTAATAATGCCCGAAAACGACACATGATATCCCAAGTCTAATGCCGCCTTAGCCGTTGGCCAGTCTTCCGTAAAGCAATGTAGAATCCCGTGTTCCGCCTGTTCAGCACGCAACACCTCTAGCGTATCGTGACGCGCCTCACGAGTATGCACAATCACAGGCTTGCCAAGCTGTTTGCCTGCCTGAATATGCCGTGCAAACGACTCACGCTGGGCTGCGGCATGTTGCTGACTATAATGATAATCCAGCCCCGTCTCACCAATCGCCCACACCTTGTCATGCTGCCCAAGCTGACACAACTGCTCAAGAGTCGCCCGCGCCATCATCTCAGGGTCTTCACATGGATGCACACCAACACTGATACCCACATCCGCATGCCGCGCTGCCAACTGCATCAATCCATCATGCTCATCTAAGTCCACAGCGACCGCCAAAAAAGCTGAGACGTGGACAGCACGGGCAGCCTGTAAGGCCAGATCAATCGAATCTTGGTGGCGGCTTAAATCCAACCGATTCAGATGGCAATGCGAATCAACAAACACAATCACTCACTCAGTTTATTTGGTCAAACATGGCGGCATCATACGCGGGTCTGTTGAGGTTGCATACACAGCCTGCATGACACAGCCACAGACAGACACACGCTATAAAGTTGCTGTTGGGCGCTCAGAACCGACATGACCAGCCAGTAGCTTTTCAATCTCCGAGCGCACGCGTACGCCTTCGTCACCACTCAACTGCATGCCAAATCCTGCGGGACGATGGCCTTGTGTCCGATGATTGACCCATACTACCTTGCCTGTGAGCGGGATTTTTTCGCTAGACTCAGGCAACGTCACCACCACAAACACCTCTTCACCCAATGGAAAAGTACGATTGGTTGGAATGAATAAGCCACCACCCATCACAAACGGCATATAACTGGTATACAACTCGGGCAGAGTCTTGATCGGATAATTAATAATCCCACCGGCACGTGGCAGCATGGTCACTCCTGTACTCAATATTGATCCAATAAAACGGTTTTTTTGGAGGTTTGGACGCCCCCGAAAGCTAACCTGCGAACTGCTGCATCAGGCTATCATAGACCAAAGCAGGCTGCACATGTTGCGCTTGGCCTGCGATGAGCAGTAATACCTGATCATACAAAGCCATCACCTCAGGCAGCGATAATCGTGACTGAATCCCCGTAAAATCCAAGTCGGTCTGACGAATCGGTTGCGCGGTATACACGGCCATCACATCGCGCAGCATCACTTGTAATAATAGCAACCAATCTGACAGTGCCAAACGCTTTTGCCACTGCTGTGACAACCAAATTGGCTGCGCTTGCTGTTGCCGTAATGCTTGCCAATCTTGCAACCATGCCGAACGCTGCAAGAACCATTCAGTTTTTAATAACTGTAAGGCCGCCAATGGTGCAATCCCTGATAGATTCAAAGCAACCGCCGCCTGTGCTGCGCTAATCTGTGCCTCATCTTGCACATAGGCCAAAGCTTGTTCGTGAGCAATCCGCCCCACAGCCAACTGCTGCACCCGACTACGAATCGTCGCGGGCAACTGTAACGCCTGATCCGCCACCAAAATCAACAATAGCCGAGGGCTTGGCTCTTCGAGTGTCTTTAACAGCGCATTCGCTGCCGCAGGATTTAAGCAGTCGGCAGGCTCAATGATTACTACTCGCCACCCCTCACCCGTTTGCTGTACAAACGGCATCAGCGCCCGAATTTGGTCAATCTTGATTTGTTTAGCCTGTTTACCCTTAGAGTCAATCTCACGCGACACCCGCAATAGATTGGGATGGGTATCCGCCCGCAGCCATTGACAGCTTTGACAATGGCCACAGGCTTGATCAAGATCACGTTGCCCACATAACAACCAAGCTGCCAAGCGATCTGCAAACAACCGCTTGCCTACGCCCGCCGACCCACTCAATAACAGGCCATGTGCAATCTCTGGATAGCGCTGCACCACTCGCTGCCAATGTGGTCGCTGCCATGGCAGGAGCGGTGCAAAATACTGCCCAACTCGCCGCGCAGCATCTGTATCCAGATCTGATCCCATCGGCCGAATCAAGCAAACATCGACGGATCAAGTGCGCGCAAACGCTCTAAATCCTCTGCCGTATCCACCCCCGCAGGCAATGACAACCGTGCAGGCTCAATCGCGATACGACGGCCATTTTCGAGTACGCGTAACTGCTCTAAGCTTTCTAGCTTTTCGAGTACGCCCATCGGCCATGTCACAAAATCTTGTAGCAATGCCACACGATACGCATACAGCCCCAAATGCCGCATTGCCGCAGCGGGCACATGTTGAACCCCTTGTGCAAAGCCATCCCGATCATACGGCACAGTGGCTCGGCTAAAATACAAGGCTTCTTGTTGCTGACTACAGACCACTTTAACAATCGAGCTACGTGTGAACTCATCCACCCCATGAATCGGCTCACACAAGGTTGCCATCGCACATTCAGGCTTATTCACCAACAAATCCCCAACCTGCTCAACCAGAACAGGCGGCAATAGCGGCTCATCACCTTGCACATTGACCACCACATCATGCCGATCCCAGCCACGAATCCGTGCCACTTCAGCCAAACGATCTGTACCCGAGGGATGATCCTGCGCGGTCATGACGACCTCTACGCCGGCAGCCCGACAGACTGCTGCAATACGCTCATCGTCTGTGGCCACACACAAATCATCCACACCGCGTACTTTACGCGCCTGATCAACCACCCGCAGCACCATGGGTTTACCATGAATCTCTAACAAAGGCTTACCAGGTAGACGTGAGCTGGCATAACGCGCAGGAATAACAAGATGACGCATGGTAGGTTTCCTTTTACAAACAACTTTACAGCCCAATATTTGATATATCATGCAGCCCTTAGCCAATCAAAGCCAATGCTTGCAATTGCTGCTCCAGCACAACATAACACGCCTCTGACAACACTGCCTCAACAGGCAAGATCCAGCCCTGCACACCCAGTCCAAACAGCTTTACCGCATCTTTACTAGTGGTCAACATCGGCAAGCCATCGGCAAAATCCACGTCTGCCGTGCGATAGACATGATGGTCAGCAAAGGCATGCTCAATCACGATAAAGTCCAAATCCCGCAACTGCTGAAAAAAACGTTGCGGATGCCCAATACCTGCCACCGCATGCACTGTCTGACCGCGCTGAGGGGCGATCTGATCATACTGCTGCATGGGATTTAATGGCTGTAATGCCAAGGGTTGCAACTGCATATTAAGCGCCGCTGTCGATGCAGCACCATGCTCAATCACTGTGGCTGTGTGCAGTCGCTGTGCGGACTCTCGCAGGCTGCCCGCAGGCAACAGCCAACCACTGCCTAAGCCCCGATTCGCGTCCAATACTATCCATTCAATATCGCGAGCCAAAGCCAAATGCTGCAACCCATCATCACTTAGAATCAAATCAATGGGATGTGCCCGCAACAGGCACTCAATCGCCGCTTGACGGTTCGGTGCAACGGCCATCGGTACTTGAGTCTGTTGCACAATCAAGACAGGCTCATCACCCACTTGATCGGGTGTAGACAAATCAGTCACCAGTTTAGGAAACATCCCCTGCCCCCCATAGCCACGACTGATCACGCCAACTTTGAGGTTATAGTGCTGTTGCAGATGCTGAACCAGATGAATAATTAATGGTGTTTTACCGCTACCACCGACCGTAATATTACCAATCACCATCACAGGCACGGGCGCGCGATAGGCTTGTTTTAAACCCACCCGATAACACCAACGCTGCCAACCTGTAACCAGCGCATACAGACCAGAAAATGGCAATAGCAACGCCAACCAAGGCGCCTGACGCTGCCACGCAGCAGGCAAAGCTTGCTTCAAATTGGCCATCCCAATCCCTCAGCGACCTAGACAGGCAAGTCTTCGTCAAAGTTACGACGATGTAATTGTGCATACAACCCATTATGAGCGATCAGCTCAGCATGTGTACCTTGCTCAACAATCTGTCCCTGATCCATCACCACGATCCGATCTGCTTGTTCAATCGTTGACAATCGATGTGCAATCACAATCGTTGTACGGTCTTGCATCGCAGTATTTAAAGCTTGTTGAATATAATGCTCAGACTCATTGTCAAGTGCACTGGTTGCCTCATCCAACACCAAAATCGGCGCATCTTTTAGCAGCGCGCGGGCAATCGCCAAACGCTGACGCTGTCCCCCAGACAATGACAACCCTCCCTCACCAATCAAGGTATCGTAACCCTTAGGCAAGCGCTCAATAAACTGATCCGCATACGCCGCTTGAGTCGCCATTTTGATCTCAGTCATGGACTTATTGGATAGCTGGCCATATGCAATGTTCTCACGTACGCTGCGATCAAACAGAATTACTTGCTGGCCAACACTCGCGATCTGACGACGCAAACAATCCAAGGTCAATTGAGGGGCAGGCACACCATCGAACAATAGCTCTCCCCGACTGACTTCTTGACCGCGCATCAGCAGATTGATCAATGTGGTTTTACCTGCGCCACTACGCCCAACTACCGCAATGGTTTCACCTGCATTGATCTGAAGGCTAAAGTTACGCAGTGCCGTTGTCCCATCAGGATAATCAAAATCGACATTGCGAAACTCAATACGCCCGGTCAAGGGTTGATCAATCGTGCCATGATCAGGCTCAGCAGGATGATCAATCAATGCAAATACTGACGCAGCAGCCGCCACACCGCGTTGGATTTGTTGATTAATATCCGTCAATGCACGCACAGGCTTACTCAACAACCCTGCCGCGGCAATATAAGCAATAAATTCACCTGCACTGGTATCACCGAATACCTCGGGGCGTAGCGCCAAATACACCACCACAGCCATCGCCATCGCCATTAATAACTGCACGGCGGGCGTATTGATGCTATTAGTGACTACAATCTTCAGACCGCGCTTTAGGTTTTCCTTCGATGCCTGCTCAAAACGTGCTTCTTCATACTGAATACCACCGTAGTTTTTGACCACACTGTATCCATTAATGGTTTCCGTTACGATATGACTGACTTGTCCCATCGAATCCTGAACCTGTTGCGATAGCTTACGAAAGCGCTTACTGGCATAGCGTACTAACAAGGCAATAAATGGAATCACTGCCAATAAAGTCAGTGACAGCTTCCAGTTGGTATAAAATAAAAAAACCAGTAAACCCGTTACAATTAAACCATCGCGCAAAATTGTTTTGAGCGACTCCGTTGCTGCACCCGTCACTTGTTCGACATCAAAAATCAGCTTGGCGGATAAATAACCACTCGAATTGGCCAAATAAAATGCCGTTGGCAAACGCAACATTTGATTAAACACCTGTACACGTAGCTGATAAACCAAGCTCCGTGCCATCACAGCACTAAAATAATTGCCCAAAAATGTGCCAATCCCCCGCACGATGAACAGCAAGATAATGAAAATAGGAAATAAGTTCATGAGCTGACGATCACCATTGGTGATGGCATCAATAATAAACTGCATCAATTTTGCGACCGCCACCTCAGTGCCCGCATTGATGCTAAAACCGATTATCACCAAGATAATCGCCCACCAGTAGGTTTTGAGGTACGCGATTAGTCTGAGATAAACTTGAAAATTGGACACCTAAGGTCGCTCTCCAATCGGCACACGTGTGCTGATATTGATATTGACAAAACCCAGCTTACCCGCCACATCCATGATGCGGACCACCGATTGATGGCTAGCCTTACCATCGGCTGCAATCACCAATGGTAAGCTAGTATCACCTGCCGCCGCTTGACGCAAAGCCGCCGTCAACTCTGCCTCACCATCCCCCTGCAAAGCTTGACCATTGACGTGATATTGTCCCTCAGTATTCACCGCAATATCTACTTTTTTAGGATGTTTACTTTCGGGTACGCCTGTCGCTTCTGGCAAAACCAAATTCAAGCGACTATGTTGATTAAAGGTAGTGGACAAGAGCAAAAACACCACCAAAAACAGCAGACAGTCAATCATTGGCGTCAGATTCATTTCCATCGGCTCAATTTTAGGCTTACGAAACTTCATATCGTCCGCCTCAAAAATCCGCACGTTGCTGCGTCAATGACTCAGGCATGTCATCCAAATGCAGCGCCGATGTTGGATTGATATGTGGTGCAGTGCCCGGCCCGAGCAAACCATGCGTCAAACGACTGGCCTGCTCCTCCATCTCTACCGCCAGATCCAACACCTTACGCTGATAATAGCGATACGCCACCAGCGCAGGTACGGCCACCACCATGCCTGCTGCCGTGGTGATCAACGCTTGCGAAATCCCGCCTGCCATCATCGCAGGATCTGTCATACCACCAGCATTCACCGCCAAAAATGATTGAATAATCCCCAATACCGTACCCAACAAACCCAGCAACGGCGAAATATTACCAATCGTACCAAGCAAGTTTAGGTTTTTTTCAAGTCGGTGAATCTGTGTACTGGCACGACTCTGCATTTGCAAGGTCATGTAATCCAGCCCCGCCCCTGCATTGAGTACGCCTGTTGCCAACACATCTCCCAATGGACTGGCATGCTGAATTTGGCGTAGCTCTTGCTCACCCAACTGACCCTGATCGACTTTTTTGACCAGAACCTCGGCCAGTCCTATCGGTGCAACCTGTTCACGCCGTAAGCGAAATCCGCGCTCGAAAATAATAATCAATGCCAGAACCGAGCACAGTACAATGGGCGCCATCAACCAGCCACCCGCATAAATCAGTTCCCACATGTCCCAATCACTCCCCTTGTATTCTCTCGTTCCATACTTTTATTGTGTATCGCATGGCTTATGCGTCGCGATCAATCACCGCCAAGATACCATCTAATTCATCCAAAGAATGATAACGAATCGTCAAACGTCCTTTGCCTTTATCATTATGTTCAATCTGCACTGGTGCGCCAAAACGTTCAGAGAGTCGCTGATTCAAGCGTTCCAGATCAGGCGGGACAACCCGCTCTGGTCGGACTGGCGTTGGATTCAAACGCTCACGAATCAACTGCTCAGTTTGGCGCACGGACAGCCCCCGTGCCACAACCTCACGCGCCACCTCCAATTGAGTGGCGGCCTCTAAAGCCAACAACGCACGCGCGTGCCCCATGTCCAAATCACCATGCTCTAGCAGGCGCTTAACCTCATCTTGTAAGCCAATCAGACGCAAGAGGTTAGAAACCGTGGTACGCGCCTTGCCAACAGCATCCGCAATCTCTTGATGACTCATCCCAAACTCATCGTGAAAGCGTTGCAGCGCATTGGCCTGCTCCATTGGCGATAAATCTTCACGCTGTATATTTTCGATCAGTGCCAACGCAATCGCCAATTCGTCAGGCAAATCCCGAATAATCGCAGGAATATGGCTCAATCCCGCTTGCTTGGCTGCACGCCAACGCCGTTCGCCTGCGACGATTTCATATTGAATGCCTGTTCCGCCCAGACGGCGCACCACAATCGGCTGCATCACACCATGCCGTTGAATCGACGCGGCCAAATCATTCAGGCTTTCGGGACTCATCTCTCGGCGGGGCTGATACTCCCCACGTTGCAATGCCTCCAGAGGCAACTCCTCAAGCTGTGCGCCCGCATGGCCAGCTTGGCTACTTTGAACATCCTCACGCGCTTGTTTGATCGAACCCAGCAATGCATCTAAGCCACGACCTTGCGCCAAACCGCGTTTTTTCATGTGACTTTTCCTTTAGCTTTTTTCTTTTTGCTTTGGCGCACCACTTCAGCCGCCAAATTCAAATACGCCAATGACCCACGTGAGTTTTTATCAAAAAACATCACAGGCAAACCATGCGCAGGTGCTTCAGCCAAACGCACATTACGCGGAATCACGGTTTTTAGCATCTGTTCAGGAAAATGCTTTTCGAGTTCGTGTGACACATCATTGGTCAGTGTATTACGTGGATCAAACAAGGTTCGCACCACACCACGAATATGTAGATTGGGATTGAGCGTGATCCGAATCCGCTCAATCGTCGCCGCCAAATCAGCCAAACCCTCCAGTGC
>JAYXXU010000426.1:0-8330 GCA_036019135.1 Pseudomonadota bacterium
TTGTTGCTTGGCCAAAAACTCAGCCGTACGCGCCTCTTGCTCAGCAACTTGCTTGGCACGCGCGGCACGTTGCTCCTCTAGTAAACGCTGCTCTGTCTGTACATCCATTTCGAGTGGGCGCAAGTGAACTGCTGTCTCGTCGGATGCTGGCATAGCGGACTGATCAGCATCTAGACTGGTAAAATCAGTATCGCTATATGACGTCTCTGCCTCAGCAAACGGATTGGTAGCAGCACTGCGGCTGTCCGTGCCACGATCAGTTGTCGCCGAAGACATCAGCGCATCCTGTCCATCGCCTTTGAGTAAGAGCGCAGCCAACAGTGCCCCACCTCCAAGGAGCACTAGCCCCCCCATCCAGCGTTGCTTATTATCTGGCGTCATGACTTTTTACTACCTCCCACACCGCATCTAAGGTATGAAATGAACCACACACCACAATCACATCTTGCGCATCACTGACCTGACAAGCGCCCTGTAGTGCAGCAGCGAGATCCCGATATTCAACAACTGCCTGAGCATACGGCGCAACGGCTTGGCCTAACTGTGCTTGACTCGCTGCACGCGGTACGCTGCTATCCAGCGCCGCAATATGCCAACACTGCACCATCGGCGCAGCCAATTGCACCACAGCAGCAATGTCTTTGTCTTGCAGCATGGAAAATACCATATGCACTGCACCTATAGATGACTGCTGTTGCTGATATTCAGCCAATTGTGCCAACAAAAACTGCATACCATGCGGATTATGTGCCACATCCAAGATCAGCCGACGCCTTTGCCAGAGCACCTGCTCAAATCGACCCGCCAATCGTGCCGCTTGCAGCGCCTGCGCGAGCATTGATTGCGTCAGCACCACGCCACTGTGCAATGCCGCAGTCAACGCCGCACAGACATTGACAGCAGCCAAATTCGGCTTGGGCAAACGCAAAGTCAGCGCAGGCGTCGCATAATACAGAGCATCGACTGCAATATGCCAATGATAGTCCTCACTGGCACGAATCAGCCGACAGCCGAACTGACTAGCCTGTACCGCAATGGACTCAGGCATCGCAACTGGATCAGCATAGATGACGGGAATACCCGCTCGCATAATGCCCGCTTTTTCAAATGCAATTGCCTCTACGCTATCACCCAGCCAATCGGTATGATCCAACCCAATATTGGTGATCACCGCCACATCAGGATCAATCAAATTCACCGCATCTAAACGACCACCCAGTCCGACCTCTAAGACCCACACGGCGCAATTGTGTTTTTTAAAAATCACAAAGGCAGCTAAAGTTGTGGCCTCAAAAAAAGATAAAGGAAGCTGACAGACTCGCCTCGCTGCATCGACTTGTATAAAGGCATCTATCAGTGTTTGATCATCAACAGGCTGGCCATTCAAGCGCACTCGCTCATTAAAAACCGTAATATGTGGGGATTGGTATAGTCCAACGGATTGACCTGCTGCAATATAGATTTCAGATAGCACCGTGGTGGTTGAGCCTTTCCCATTGGTTCCTGCCACAGTCAGCACCGTGGCATTCGGCTGCAACACCCCCAATTGCTCCGCAACAGGGCGAATACGCGACAACCCCAGATCAATCGCAGTCACATGCGTCTGGGTCCAATAGGCCAACCAGTCTGCCAAACTGGACGACGCGCTCGGCGCAGTCATCACGACCACAGACGCGTCACCTTGATCGAGCACACTCATGGCAAATTCATCAGCTTACGCAACAGGCGCTCGAGGCTTTCTTTCATAGCATGTCGATGCACAATTTGATCAATCACGCCATGATCCTGCAAAAACTCAGCACGCTGAAACGGCTCTTCTAACACCTCACGCACAGTCTGTTCAATCACCCGCTTACCCGCAAAGCCCACCATAGCCTTTGGCTCAGCCAAATGAATATCGCCCAACATGGCCAATGATGCGGTCACCCCACCATACACAGGATGCGTCAAGACCACGATATAAGGTAAAGAAGCTTTTTTGAGGCGCTGAATCGCAGCGGCAGTGCGTGCCATTTGCATCAAGGACAACAGCCCCTCCTGCATCCGCGCTCCTCCTGATGCCGCAAAGCACACCAGTGGCTGACGGTTTATCAATGCTGTTTCGGCCGCTTGTACAAAGCGATCACCCACCACACTGCCCATCGAACCACCCATAAAATCAAATTCAAAGGCACAGGCCACCAACTCTACCGCCCCAACACGTCCCTGCATCACCAACAGCGCTTCGGTTTCGCCTGTTTGCTCTTGCGCCTTCAGTAAGCGCGCAGGATATGCCTGACTATCAACAAAACCCAATGGATCAGAACTGGCAAATTCCTGCCCAAGCTCTTGATAGACTTCATCGAAAAATCCCGTCAGCCGATCTCGCGCCCGCATCTTGAGATGTTCGTCGCAATGCGGACACACATAAAGATTAAAGGCCATCGCTGTGCGGGTCGTGACAGCATGACAGACTGGACACTCCAGCGTTGGCTCAGTCTGCAAAGCCGTTGGTGATGCAGGCTCTGTGCGTACTGCAATACTGGGCACAGGACGCTGTAGCCAATTGCGAGGCGCTTCAAGGTTGCGAGCGGCCTCTTGATCACTGGTCGCACTTAATTCACTGGTCATACCAAGTCATCCAATGCTTGACGGAGTTCGTGCACTTTTTCGACGGCTTGCTGATGTGCCGTAGCAGCGTCCACCTCACCAAATGGCTTGACCAAGGCTGTGCCCACAATCACGCCATCCGCCACCCGTCCAACGGCTTGCGCGGTCTGACGATCCCGAATCCCAAAGCCCACCCCAATCGGCAAGTCAGTACGCGCCCGAATCCGTGCAATCCGCTCTGCCACTTCCGTAGTATCCAGTGTGTTCGAACCCGTCACACCTTTTAGTGACACATAATACACATAGCCGCGTGCGGCCTTTACCACATGCTCAATCCGCGCATCACGGGTGGTTGGTGCCAGCAGAAAAATCGGATCAAGCTGATATTTTTCAAAAATAGAAGCGACACTATCAGCCTCTTCAGGTGGCAAGTCCACAAACAACAAACCATCGACACCCGCAGCGGCAGCCGCTTGACAGAACCGCTCGTAACCAATGATCTCAATTGGATTCAAGTATCCCATCAATACAATCGGCGTCTCAGTGTCACGCTGACGAAACGCCTCGACCATGGTCAGCACATCCAGCGTACTGGTACCACCCGCCAATGCACGCTCCGCCGCAACAGCAATCACAGGGCCATCTGCCATCGGATCAGAAAATGGCAAGCCCAACTCCAAAAGATCCGCGCCAGCCTCGACCATTGCATGCAGCAACGACACAGTGATTTCAGGGGCAGGATCACCTGCCATCACATATGGAATCAATGCCTTACGTTGTTGGGATTTTAACTGGGCAAAACGAGCAGCAATACGAGACATAAACCAAAGACTTCCTAAACAAGCGGCTGAATCAACAGTTGTAGGTGTAGAACAACTCACCTCAAGTGACTCAGATCACAAATAAAAATGATTGTAGCGCTAAACTTGACGAAAAACAGGCCGTATTACAGCCTTTGCGTATCGAGATCATGCTACCAACGTGCATAGTGCTGTTCGAGCAATCCTAGCTTGGCATGCCAACTGACCACTTGACGATTGGGCAAGCGTAAATCACCTGAAATCAATCCCACCCACTGCCTAAAACGATTGGCAACCAACCATGCATTGGTCGAGTCTTGCTGACAACTATAAGTATGCACCGTTAAATTTAAGCAGCCATCAGCACTGCGAATCTGCCAATTTTCGGCATCTAAGCGCGTAAACAATACAGGTGGCAACTCCATCGGCACACCATCTATCCACAGCGTATTTTCAGTGCCAAAGCTATCATTAACTCCACTGGCCAAATTCAATCCCAGCCGACGACCATCGGGCAGCACTGTCGACAAACTCAGCCAATGCCATGCCGTCTCGTGTCGCAATACACCACAACTATCATCGGTGGCAGCCGACCAATCCGACTGCCCCAAATCCAACTGATAGCGCCCCCAATCTACCATCCCAACCATCGGTAGACCTGTTGATTTTTGGGTATACGTCCAGCCTGTTGCACCCGTTGGGCTACACAGCGCCAGCGGCTGACAAGCGCGCTGATCAATCGTCACATCCACACACAAATGCTTGCCTTGCCATGCCCTCACCCGTCGCTTGGCCTGCCGTTGATTGATTTCGAGGGTCAACTTTTCGGAACGAAAATCGCTTGTCCCGTAGTAGGGCGATGGATTGAGCCGTGTCTGATAGGCCCATGCCCGCGTATGACTGACGCTTAGGCGCTGTCCTGTCCGATGATCATACAAATATAAAAAACCATGACCCGCCCATGCCAAGTCCACCAAGGCCATCCCAATCATGAAGTCATCAGAATTGAGGCTCACAAATCGAAACTGCTTAAACCCCAAATAACGCCGCAGGCGGGACGCAGGCTGGCCAAATGGAGTCAAATGATCAAATGCCTGATAGTTCACCTGCTTGGGCGGCTTAGGCCAGCGACCATAGATTGGCTGCCCATCTTGCATCAGCGCACCATCCTCTGGATACGCAACACCGCTCATCGGTGCATCGTGCAACATGCCCATTTTCATCGTGGCATTCATGGCTGTGTCCTCATCTCAAACATGGTTGCCCCATTGCAACACCGCTCATCGACGATCCCCTTGTCGACGTTGTTGATGGGGTGTTTTGCCTGTCCAACGCCGATAAGCGCGTGTCAAGGCACTCTGATCTGAGTAGCCTAACAACAGCGCAATATCGGCCAGCTGTAGTCGTTCATCTTGTAGATACTGCTCACAAAGCTGCCAGCGTATCTCATCAAGCAACGGCTGAAATCGCACTCCATGCTCAGCCAAACGCCGCTGTAACGTCCGCGGCGTCATACACAACACCTGCGCCACCTGCTCCAAGGTTGGCGCGCCCTCTCGACACAATCGAACTAACAAGCCGCGCACCTCCTGCAAAAAAACATCGGTACGCGGCAGCAAACTCATCGCCTGATTGGCCTGTGCCTCCAAAATCCCCAACAGCACCCCATCAGGCTGCCGCAATGGTAAAGCCAAATACGCAATCGGAAAGCGTAAAAATGTGAATTCCTGACCAAATGCCACAGATCCACCAAAAAACTGCCGATAAGTTGGCATTGCCCCCATCTGTGTATGCGCAAAGCCAACTGCACTCATCGGCGCATCTTGACCCGTCACATTGCGGGCAAACTGCACCACCACCGCCACACCCAACTCCACAAACACCGCCTCATGCGGTGGCAACACAGGCCAAGACAGCTCAATGAATTGATCCGTCTGGCGAATGTTCATTTCTAGCGCGTCATCAATCAATCGACCATAACGATCTAGCCGCACCAACGCCTCGCCCAGACTGCTACAGGCCAAAATCAAATATCCCAGCACCCCCAAGTGTGCGGCAGTGATGTTGCGTGCAATGTCCAAACCGAGCGCAGGATGTTGAATCTGTTGTTGCACCTGACGCAAGATGGCACTGAGCGCCTGTCGTGAAAAACGCCCCTGCCCTGCTTGGGCTGCTGCTGCGTCTAGCAATGCCAACTGCTCAGCACTCAGCAATTGTGCTGGGACAAGCTTAGATTGGTGCAGGTACTCTCTGAGGAGCTGCACATAGGTGGATATTACAAACGAATCATGAACCATGTCGTCATTTGTATAAAAAACGGCAGCCGCTGTCAAAACATTCTCGCTCAAATGCTCGACACTAAACCTATGACGACTACGCACACGTAGTCATTGCGATGAAGGAGCAACTGCGATGAATGCCCAAGTCCACGCCCAATCTGCTACTCATGCGGCCATTCAAGCCGATATCCATGTCCGCCAGAATCTCGACTTTGGCATTGACCAGCCTGATATGCCGCGCTTTTGGTTTGACAACAATCCCTTTAAAACCCGCATTTTTGATGCGCTATCGATTACATTTCCAGTCGGTGAACGCTACTTCATCAGCAGCGTGCGTTTGTTCCGCGATCAAATCACTGATCCTGAATTGAATGCTCGGGTACAGGACTTTATTCGCCAAGAGGCACAACATGGGATTGCGCACGAACGCTACAATCAGTTCTTGGTTACGCAAGGCCAGCCACTAGATCGACTGCTGGCATTTATTACCGCACGGATGAACAGCGATCTTAAAACCAAAAGTCCAGAGCTCAACCTTGCCATGACCGCTGCCGCGGAACATATCACCGCATTGATGGCCGAGTGTTTTTTTGCGCAACGTCACACACTCGCCAAAGCACATCCCAATATGCGCGCCATGCTGGCGTGGCATGCAATTGAAGAAATGGAGCATAAAGCGGTTGTCTTTGATGTCCTGCGCGATGTTGCCAACGTCAACTATGCCACACGCGCCTATGCCTTGGCATTGATCGGGGTCATGATGCCTACATTTACGCTCATGCGTGCCAATATGATGCTCAAAGCAGACGGTTTTAGTCGAAAACAGCGGTTCAATATGCTCCGCCAACACCTACCTTGGATCATTGGCAAAAACGGCATGCTGACACCGATGCGTAAACCTTTTATGAGCTGGTTTCGGCGTGATTTTCATCCGAATGACCATGCGGTTGTCCACAATTATCCTGTGTGGCTTAGTGTATTTGAACAAACAGGCGATGCACGCCAAGCGGGTGAAGCCTTTTGGGCGGCGGGTCACTGATCTGCTGCCGATACCCCCTAAGTACAGATGGGCAGTCAGCGTCAGGCGTTGACTGCCCATCTGGCTATACAACACTTACCGCACTACACCGACACCCATCCCTTGCAGCACGACTCGACGTGGGCGGATGATTTGCTCAGTCATCAAGCACGGAGGCTGCTGCATCACGTGGTGCGCTCAATGCCGCGTCACACTGTTGCACTTTTGGAACAATCCATTGCAATTGGATGGCTTTTAGTGCTGTCTTAAACGCCTTACAGTATCTGGCACCACAGCAACAAGCTGTCGACCAATTGATATTGAGGAAGATTGCACATGTCAGAACTCACCCTATCGCTAAGCCCAACGCCCGATCCTGCGGAACACAATGCGTTTTTTCCATCACCGCACTCACTCAGCCAATTCACCTCGCCCAAAAGCAACTTGTCAGACACCAGCTATCCACAAAAATACACAGGCAAAACCAATAAAATTTTGGTGATTGCCGCAGACGAACGCTATCTATTGATGCAAGATGGCTCTATGTTTTCAACGGGCAATCACCCCGTCGAAACCTTGTTGCCAATGTACCATCTCGATCAAGCAGGATTCGAATTTGAGATAGCCACACTATCAGGCAATCCTGCCAAGTTTGAATTATGGGCAATGCCAAACGAAGATGAGCAAGTTCGCTATATCTACGAAAAATACCTGCCGCAGTTCCGCCAGCCGAAAGCACTGCAAGCCGTCATCGACCAGCAACTTGGCGACGACTCTGACTTTGCGGCGGTATTCATCCCTGGTGGACACGGTGCACTAATTGGTATTCCGTTTAGCCCAGCGGTCAAACAGGTTTTGGTCTGGGCGCATCAGCAAGACAAATTTGTGATTAGCCTGTGTCATGGCCCCGCTGGACTACTGGCCGCAGGCATTGATGAAGATCAAAATAGCTATATTTATAGCGGTTATAAAATTTGTGCTTTCCCCGATGCTGCCGATAAACAAACCCCTGACATTGGTTACATGCCGAGCCAGCTGCCTTGGTTTTTTGGAGAAAAATTGGCCGCGCTGGGCGTAGAAATCGTCAATCAGGACATTACTGGACAGTGCATACAAGACCGTAAACTGATCACAGGTGACAGTCCATTTGCTGCCAACGAGATTGGCAAGCTGTCGGCGCGAGCTTTGCTGAAGGCATTTGCAGTGATTTAACCATAACACCACCCTGCCCGATTCGCTCAGGCAGGGGATTACCGTAGATCAGGTCACCACAATCCCATCTAGTTTCGCCATAGTCAGTAGATCTTTATCACCGCGACCTGAGAGATTGACGATAATAGTTTGATCAGGTGACATGGTTGGGGCAAGCTTTTTGACATAGGCCAGTGCATGACTGGTTTCTAACGCAGGAATAATCCCTTCCATGTGAGTCAACTCACGGAAGCCTTCGAGCGCTTCGGCATCATTGATCGCCACATAATCAACCCGCCTGATATCTTTTAGGAAGCTATGCTCAGGCCCTACACCAGGGTAATCCAAGCCCGCTGAAATCGAATGGGTTTCAATGATCTGACCTTGATCATCTGACATCAAATACGTGCGATTGCCATGTAACACACCGATCCGACCTGCGGTCAATGGCGC
>JAYXXU010000427.1:0-1343 GCA_036019135.1 Pseudomonadota bacterium
GACTGTGCAAGGGTTTGCAGCATCATGGTTTTACCCGCTTTGGGCGGAGCGACCAAAATAGAGCGTTGGCCTTTACCAATGGGTGCAATCAAGTCAACCACGCGACCTGTGAGGTCTTCTGTGGTGCCATTGCCAATTTCCATGACCATCCGCTCAGTTGGAAAAAGCGGCGTCAGGTTCTCAAATAGGATTTTGTTGCGTGCGCTTTCAGGCGTGTCATAGTTGATGTGATTGACCTTTAACAACGCAAAATAACGTTCGCCATCTTTCGGTGGACGAATCGTGCCATTGATGGTGTCGCCTGTTCTTAAGTTAAAACGCCGAATTTGGCTAGGACTTACATAAATATCATCAGGGCCAGCCAGATAAGAGCCTTCAGATGAGCGCAAAAATCCAAATCCATCGGAGAGTATTTCAAGAACGCCATCACCGTAAATTTCTTCGCCATTGCGTGCGTGGGTTTTGAGGATGGCAAAGATGACGTCTTGTTTGCGGTTGCGAGCCATGCTTTCTAGGCCCATCAGCTCAGCAATTTTAACCAATTCGCCAATCGGTTTCTTCTTCAGTTCAGTCAGGTTCATAGACAAAATTCGGGATAGGACATAAATGATGGTGGGATTGCAAATGCAGCCGTGCAAAATAACGTAGACGAAACGACGACAGGGTGACTGACGACGTGAGGTAAGAGAACGGCGCAAAGGCAATAAGCGAAGGTCGAGTGACCTGATCAATCGATCTGGCAGATACGCAGACGATTGAAACATCGAAAAACTTGTTTTCTAATTTGATAATATAAGCCGCATTGTCGGGTCTGTCAACGACAATGATTGATGCGACTCGCAAACACGCACTTCATCGCTTTGTTGCGTGTTTGGCGAGTGATACAGCAGCGATTTAGATGTTTTGGTCAATAAATGCTGCTAGTTTAGAGCGTGGTGCTGCGCCGACTTGTTGTGCGGCAGCCTTGCCATCTTTAAAGATGATCAGGGCAGGAATGTTGCGGATATTGTATTGCACAGCGGTGTCTTCGCAAGCTGTGACGTCTACTTTGACGATTTTAAGTTTGCCGTCGTATTCGCGAGCGAGATCTTCAAGCACAGGTGCAATGGCTTTACATGGCGCGCACCAGCTTGCCCAGAAATCCACTAGCACAGGCACATCAGATTGTAGGACGTCAGCTTCGAAGTTGCTGTCGGTAGTGTTGATGATATCAGACATAAAAGACTCCAAAACCTGATCATTTTGTCGAGAGGACAAAAAAGATGATGGGGGGATTTTCAGGGGTAGGATGGTCTGCTGTCAAACAGAGCTTTACGATGTTGTGTATCGGAAATGTCGATTGG
>JAYXXU010000428.1:0-5888 GCA_036019135.1 Pseudomonadota bacterium
GCGGATAAATCATGCCGCCAGCACCCAACACCGCATACGCTTGCGCCAACTGCACTGCGGTTGTGCCCAAACCATAGCCATAGGACATGGTGGCAATCTCTGTCACGCCCCAGCGGCTCTCGGGCATGATTAAACCTGCACTCTCACCCGGAAACCTTAAATCCGTTCGCGCACCGAATCCAAAACGACGATAAAAATTCGGCATGGTTTCTTTGGGTAGCGATTGGGCGATTTTGGCCGAAGCAACGTTGCTGGATTTGACGATCAGCGTCTCAAGGTTGATGTTGCCCAGATTGCGACTGTCACGAATGGTACTGTTGCCAATCCGCATACTACCCGTGGTTTCGATGATCGAGCCTGTATGGTATTTACCAGACTCTAGCGCGGCTGAAACAGTCAGTGGCTTCACCGTCGAACCCGGTTCGAACATATCAATCGCGGCTCGATTACGCATGGCATCTTTGTTACTCAAACCACTCGCCGAATCATTGGGATTAAATGATGGCCAACTGGCCATCGCCAACACCTCTCCCGTTTTGACATCAATGGCAACCGCTGTAGCAGAGCGTGCATTATTGGTGATCCCCGCTGATGCAAGCTCACGATACATGATGTATTGCAGGCGTGAATCAATGCTCAAGGCAATATCCTCACCTGGTATCTCTGGCTCAATCAGCTCAACCTCTTTGATCCGATTACCGCGACGATCACGCATCACCTGCATTTTGCCGTCTTTGCCCGCTAGACGACTATTCCAGAGCAGCTCCAAGCCTTCCAACCCTTGATCACGGCTATTGGTCAGGCCAATCAACTGGGCATTAGGCTGTGCTTGCGGATAAAATCGCTGATACTCTACCTGACGATAAACTGACTGAAAGCGTCGATCCAAAATCACTTGCGCGGTCGCGGGTGGCAAATGTCGCTTGATGATCAAATACCTTGAACGGGGTCGATCTTTGATTTTTTGTTTAAGCTCGTCTGCATTCAACCCTACCGCCAAGGCTAATTCATCCAGATCAAACACATTGCGTCCTAAGCGGCGCTTTAAAGCACGATTGTCTGGATCAGCCGCTAGACGTTGCAGTGTCTCTTGCCGCTCGGCTTCTGCTTCTAGATACTCACGCGGATCCATCCAGAGCGTCATCAACGGCGTGCTGACCGCCAAGGGCACACCATTACGATCCACAATCTTGCCGCGATAGGCTCGAATGGTATCAGTACGCAAGATCATCTGATCTGCTTTTTCTTGCAAAAAATGCCGATCAATAATTTGCAAATAAAATGCTCGAGCAATAATGCTGGCAAAGATCAACAGCATGACACTCCACAACAGCATAAAGCGCCAGCGGTCTTTGGCCAGACTGGCGCGTGGAATTGCGCTGCGAAGTTTTTTAAAAGGCGTTTTCATTTATCAGGGCATCACTTGATCAGGCGGCGAGCGAAGAATAACGGTTTGCTGTGCAGGCGGGGCATACATCCGCAAGGTCATCACCGCACGACCACCGATTTGCGTGGTCGCACCGAAAGCCTGTTGTTCAATCAACAGTCGCCCCCACTCGATGTCCAGCCGCTCACGCTCTTTGCGGGCAACTTGCAGCATTTGGAAGGTTTCACGATATAAGAACACTTGATACGACACCCCCATTGCACTGGCCAACATACCACCGACCAAGGCACAGATCAGCAGCAATGACCAAAAAGAGCGTGGTTGTGGACTTGCTGAAACACTCATTGGGACTCACTCATGCAGTATCTGATCAGTTGGAGATGGATCATTGGGGCGCATCCTTCAAGCAGCATCATTTGGCCGACGTGCCGCTACCCGCAGCCATGCACTGCGCGCCCGCGGGTTATGCTTGACCTCCAACTCACTCGGGGCAATACGAGCGATTTTCTTGAGGGTTTGCACCGAACGATCGGCCTGTTGCAGCCATGCATCTTCGCTGGTCGCCGTGGATTGTTGCTGGATAAACTGTTTAACAATCCGATCTTCCAGCGAATGAAAGCTGATCACCGCCAGCCGACCCTGTGGCCGCAGCATCTGAACCGCCTGTGGCAAAAAATCCACCAAATCATCTAGCTCCCGATTCACCGCAATCCGTATCGCCTGAAAACTGCGGGTTGCAGGGTGCTTATGTTTTTCCCATTTAGGGTGCGCTGTCTTGACCACTTCTGCCAGTTGTGCGGTGGTTTCAAACCGACCAAACTGCTTAATCGCCCGCGCAATCCGCCGACTATAGCGCTCTTCGCCATACTGAAATAACACATTGGCCAATGCTTCTTCTTCAATCTGCATCAACCAATCGGCCGCAGTCTGGCCTTGACTGTTGTCCATCCGCATATCGAGCAGCCCGTCTTGCATAAAACTAAAGCCACGCTCTGCCTGATCTAATTGCGGCGAAGACACCCCCAAATCGGCCATGACGCCATCGACTTGATCCACACCGAGACGCTGCAACTGCGTCGTCAACTGCGCAAAACTGGCATGCACCATCACCAAACGAGGATCTTCTGCGGCCATCTGCGCACCAACGGCTTGGGCTTGCGGATCTTTATCAAAGGCATAAAGTCGGCTCTGATCATCCAACCGCGCCAACAATGCACGCGCATGACCGCCACGTCCAAAGGTCGCATCCACAAACACACCCGAACCACAATCACCCAATACGGCATCAATCGTCTCATTGAGCAATACGGAAATATGGGGAGAAGCAACCGAATCAGGCATGAAGTGAACCAAAGTAGGACAGCAAAAATACAGGCGTTCATTATCGCAGCCCGAAGACAAGCGTCAAGCGAGGGTTGTGTTTAATTTATGACAGTACCCAAAATACCGATTAACATCACATCTGCCCCACAATTGCGCATAACCAAGCCACATCACACCGCAGCAGGAGCAAGCGCATTCGCAATTTCACTTTACAAGTTCCATAATGGAATCTATCATCAAAAACACCATCGCTCAGCATCCTAGGGATATTGCCATGCAGCCTGCACAGCCCGAGACCCAACCCACCGCCGTATGGCAAAAAACCGCTTGTATCCTCTGTAGCATCAACTGCGGACTTGAGGTGCAAACAGGTGGGTCGGATGGCCGCCAAATTCTAAAAATACGCGGCGATGATGACCATCCATTATCTAAAGGCTATCTGTGCGAAAAATCCCAACGCCTTAACTACTATCAACAGGGTGCAGACCGCCTAACCACTCCAATGCGTCGTCGCGCTGATGGTAGCTATGAAGCCGTTGACTGGGATACCGCTATTCGCGAAGTCGCTGCCCGTCTGTTGGCCGTCAAAGCCAAATACGGCGGTGACAGCATCTTGTATTATGGCGGCGGCGGACAAGGCAACCATCTCGGTGGCGGCTACGGCGATGCCACCCTCAAAGCCCTCGGGGTCAAATATCGCTCCAATGCGCTTGCCCAAGAAAAAACGGGCGAGTTTTGGGTACAAGGCAAAATGTTCGGCACGGGCGCACATGGCGATTATCACCATTGCGAAGTCGCTGTCTTCGTCGGCAAAAATCCTTGGCAATCACATGGCTTTGCTCAAACTCGTGTCCTGCTCAAAGCCATCCAAAACGACCCAAAACGCGCCATGATCGTAATTGATCCTCGGCTGAGTGAAACCGCCGCAATGGCGGAGTTTCATCTACAGGTCAAACCTGCAACCGATGCGTGGTGTTTGGCGGCCTTAAGCGCCATCATCATTCAGAACAACTGGATCAAGGCGGATTGGATTGCTCAGCACACCACAGGCTATGCCGATATTGCACCTTTGTTTGGTCAGATAGATACCGCCCAATACGCCGAAATCTGCGGTGTGCCACATGCGAAACTGGTCGCTGCGGCACAACGGATTGCACAGGCCAGCAGTGTGTCGATTTTTGAGGATCTCGGGGTGCAGATGAATCAATTCTCCACCCTCAACAGCTATTTACAACGGATTCTGGCGACGATTACAGGCAACTACGGCAAAGCAGGCACAGCCAATGCCTTTGTGCCATTTTTTTCACTGGCCAAAGCCAGCAAGGGCGAAGCGATGGGCAAAACTGCCAAACAGCCAGCCCCCACTACCCCATCTAACCCAAAACCTAAAGGCCGTGTCAGCCCCGTCACAGGCTCAAAAATCATCATTGGCCTGTTGCCCTGCAATGTGATTCCCGACGAGATTTTGACCGATCATCCCAAGCGATTTCGTGCCATGATCATCGAAAGCGGCAATCCCGCGCACTCGCTGGCCGACAGTCAACGGATGCGTGAAGCCATACGCGCCTTAGAGTTTAGTCTGGTGATTGATGTGGCAATGACCGAAACCGCCCGTCAAGCAGACTATGTATTGCCTGCCGCCAGTCAGTTCGAAAAGGCCGAAGCAACGTTTTTTAATATTGAGTTTCCCAAGAACGCCTTTCACCTGCGACAGCCCTTATTTGCACCACTGGCAGGGACACTACCCGAAGCCGAAATCCATGCACGCTTACTCGAAGCTATGGGGGAGTTATCCGAAGCCGACTACCGTCCACTCAGACGCGCACTACAACTGGATCAACTGCGTATTGGTCAACGATCACTGGGCTCACGCAGCCTATTTAAAGAACCGCTCGCACGCAAAGCCTTTGCACTGATGTTTGCCGCACAAGCGGCACGCAACAAAAAAACCATCGCCTATGCTCCCGTGATTTTGTACCGCACACTGGGACAAACCTTGCCCAAAGGTATGGAGGCCGCTGCATTGGTATGGGCATTGAGTATTTTTCATGTCATGGATAATCCCAAAACAGCAGCGCGTTGTGGCTTTGGTGGATTCGCCCCGTTGGCAGGGGATCGGCTGTTCCAAGCACTGCTGGATCAACCCTCTGGGGTAGTGTATGCCGAGCGTACCCATGCCGAAAGCTGGCAAGCGATTGCCCGTCCAGAGCATCGGATCACCCTCACCATTCCTGAACTAATGCCTGATATCCAAGCACTGAATCAGACGCAACCCGTCCATGATGCGGCCTATCCTTTTATCCTCTCAGCAGGTGAGCGCCGTGCAGATACCGCCAATACGGCGATTCGGGATGCCAGCTGGCACAAACGTGGGCGCTTTGGCACATTGCGTATTCATGCGGCCGATGCCGCGGCGCTGGGCTGTCAAGATGGTGATTGGGTACAGGTCGTGACACCGCGTGGCGCTGTCCGTGCGCCGCTTGAAGTGTCCAAGATGATGCAGCAAGGGCATATCTCGCTCCCAAATGGTCAAGGACTGGAATATATCGGCAACGATGGTCAAATCACCCAAGTCGGCGTTGCCCCCAATGAATTGACAGATACAGCACGGCGAGATGCCTTTGCGGGTACACCTTGGCATAAATGTGTGCCTGCACGGCTAGAAAAAGTGGCTTAACACCTAGATATGCTCAAAGACACAGGCGTGCAGCACACAGAGGTTGCGCGCCTATTCATGCGCATGATCAGCAGGCTCTCGGGGCAGCCGATAATGCCCCGTTAACTCAAATCGAAATAGCTCGTCGGTCTCTTGCGTGCCTAAGCCGATGTTATGAATCACATATAGCCGACCCGTCGCCCGATCACGCCGACTGCTCACGATCATGATATGAGGCAGGTTTTGCGGTGGAATCAGCGATGTCACAATATCGCCTGCCTCAAAGGCAGCAGGATCATCGGTCAGTGGCAATTGATAACCTTGTCGCTTGAAGTAGGTTTGAATATTCGGTACACGGCGATGGTCGATATTTTTATCTGGTCGACTCAACCCCCAAATCTTGGGATACGCCGAAAAATTGCGCCGCATGTCGTCATGCATCAATGCCTGTAAATCCATACCAGCCGCCACTCGTAAGGCACGCACCACCACATCGGTACACACCCCTCGCTCTGGTGGTAC
>JAYXXU010000429.1:0-7248 GCA_036019135.1 Pseudomonadota bacterium
TATCGGTTGCGTTTGCGGGTGAATACTGGCCTGCGCAAACCGTACAAAAAATCCATACGCAAGAACAGGCAGCTTTTACGGGTCATCCACGGGCAGGCTACCCCGCTAACAGCTACCATCGACTAACCATTACCCAACGGGAATACTGGCTCGAACAGGCGCAGCAACGGCTCGAACAGGCACAAAATCGGCTGTCACAACAACGCATTTGCGTTTATTATGCTGCGCCGCAGCCCATCGAACAGATCATTGAACAGCTCAATGACCTGATACAACACCAACCCGATGGTGTGATTCTATTGGGCTATGGGTTAGGCAACCTGCCAGATCACCCAAAAATCCGACAGTTGCTTGAATCAGCACAGCAAAGCGGCTGTTTGATTGTACTGGCAACACAAGTCCCATTTGGTGGCACAGAAGTGCGTTATGCCAGTGGCGATTGGTTGGCTGCACTCGGGGTATTACCCAGCGCACGGCTAACTCTACCTGCAATCTATGCACGTTTACTTTGGATCTGCACCACGCAGAGCAGCACTGACCAGCGCCGTCGTCGTTGGCTGCACTGTCTGAACGATACACGAACGCACAAGCGCTAAACAAAAAACCGAGGTTGGATATGCAACGCTACGCACTGGGCATTGAATTTAATGGTGCGGCTTATCGCGGCTGGCAAACCCAACAAGCAGGGATTGCCAGTGTGCAACAGACGCTTGAGCAAGCACTGTCACAGGTGGCCAATCATCCTGTGATCGTACATGCAGCAGGGCGTACCGATGCAGGTGTACATGCCAGCAATATGGTGGTGCACTTTAATAGCGCATCGATTCGACCAGAACGCGGCTGGGTCATGGGTACCAATGCTTTGCTGCCGAATGATATTGCCATCCGCTGGATTCAGCCGATGCCAGAAGCATTTCATGCACGGTTTAAGGCCATTGCTCGCCGCTATCGCTATGTGTTGTTTAACCATCCCTACCGCCCTGCACTATTGGCGGGTCAAGTCACACATGTTTATCAGCCACTAGATTTTGAGCGGATGCAAGCAGCGGCTGCCAAATTGGTGGGTACACACAACTTCAGTAGCTTTCGTGCTGTCGCCTGCCAATCCAATCAGCCTGTACGCCATGTTCAGCATGTTCGGCTGATCCAGCAAGGCCAGCTAATCATTTTGGACATTCAAGCCGATGGTTTTTTGCACCACATGGTGCGCAATATCATGGGGGTGCTGATTGCGATTGGAAGTGGCGAGCAACCAATTGAATGGGTTGACTATTTATTAAAAATTCAGGATCGAAAACAAGCAGGTGTGACCGCACCACCTGATGGGTTATATTTTATTCAGGCCTATTATCCATCTGAGTTTGAACTCCCTGACGTGCCGCTCGGGCCAGTATGGCTGAATCTCTAACCATACTGCACCCGATAACTCATGGACGAGCGGCCCTTAGCTTTGGCGTTGTTTGCGTTTACGATATTCAACGGGGGTTTCATTCGTCCAACGCTTAAACGCCCGATAAAACGTACTGGGCTCAGAAAACCCTGTCAGATAAACGATTTTTTCGATGCTCTCCGTCGTCTGTGCCAGCAAACGCTTACTCAAGCGACAGCGGTAATCCGAGAGGATTTGCTGAAAGCTGGTATCCGCCTCAGACAACTGAGTACGCAAGCGACGCGCAGGGATATTCAGTTGGGCGGCAACGCTTTCTAGTGATGTCTCGCCACTTTCTAGACTCGCCCCAATCGCCCGACGCACATCCGCGACCAAGTCATAGCGTGCCAACTCTTGCAGTTTTTCGAGCGCCAATTGCTCATGCAAATGCAGCAATTCTGGCTCTGATTGCCACAATGGATAATCCAACACCTCGCGATTAAAGTACAAACGCGTCTCGGATTGGCCGAGTACCACAGGACAGCCGAATGTACGTTGATACTCCTCTGGCGCGGCACCATCAGGATAATCCAGCTCAATACATAAGGGCTCGAAGCGTCCCTCGGTCATAAACCGAAAAAACCGCAGCACCCCCATCAAAAAACACTCGGTAAAATGCCGTAATACCTGCAAATCTCGATAACGGGCAGGACCATTGGTCAGATAGCATTGATCACCATCCATCACCAATCTGGCATCTAATACATCACTGACCAATCGTTGGTACGCCAGCGCACGCCGCAGGCCATCACCAAACGATGCACTACTCATAAACAAATATTCGATTACCTGCCCACGATATAACGGTAAATGTTCACCGAGATGCAATCCAACATCAGTATCTTGGGAAACAGATTCTGCCGCATGCCAAAACGTCACCTGTGAATACAAAGGCGTACGCGCACTGGCCTCGACCTGCGCCATCGCCACACCAGCCTGTGCAAGAATTTGTTCAGTTGGCATTCCTGCCCGCCGCATGGCTTGATAGGCTAAGCGAAATAAAACAGCCGAATCGGTTAATTCTTCAGTCACTTGCTTACTCCAGCTCTCGCTGTTAATTCTAGTTGCTACCATGCCAGATTCAGCCCCAATTGGCAAAATATACTGGCGCTTTTCGAATGCGTGGTCATTTGTCTGCGATGTTTTTGTGCAGCAAAGTCACTTGTGTCCAGATCAGGCGCTTCGTACACTGTGGCTTGAATGACAACACTTCTGGACTGATTATGCGCACAACCGCCCTCATTGGCTTAACCAGCTTATTTTTACTCTCTGGCTGTCAACATTTATCCGTCAACAATATCAAAAACAAGTTATTCAACAACAGCTCGACATTTCAAGACTATCCCGCCACTTGCTTAGCAAAAAGTCGTCTACCCCAACCCAGTATGGTCGGGCAAGTCATTGATACACCTCGCTACGCCATGATCACGCTAGAGCGTGCAGATCGTAAAATTATGGGCGGGGAACTGTGCATTATCAATAAAATCACCCAGCATGTCGAAATCACGGCCATCCAAGACCTACAATTTCTGACACCCAGTCAGCCGCAGCCCTCCGAACCCGCAGTCACAGGAAACAATCTGTAATTGACTGATGAATTCTTGATCTAAGCTTGACGGCTCTATATAATATGTGCCTTTCCTAATTCACTGGGTAGGCTATGGCCAACAAAGAAGAGCTGATCGAGTTCGAAGGGGTCGTGACTGAAACACTGCCCAACACCATGTTCCGTGTCCGTCTTGAAAACGGTCATGAAGTGATTGCGCATATCTCGGGTAAAATGCGCAAACACTACATTCGTATCCTGACTGGCGACAGTGTAAAAGTCGAAATGACCCCATATGACCTAAGCAAAGGCCGGATCACTTACCGCGCCCGCTAAGTCCATATCATTTCTAAAAAACCGCACCTTTGATGCGGTTTTTTTATGCCAATGAATTGGCGAAAGCCACCATACCCGCCGTGATTGTGCTGTTTTCTGCAATTGTTGTCTGGGCGTGATCCCACCTATAAACATGTTGTATGTTCAACATGTTTATGAATTACCCTATCGGTGATTTAACAATAGAGGGATCGAAACAATGACAACTCATCGTCTGGATGGCCGTGTCGCCATCGTGACTGGCGCAGGTGGTGGCCTTGGTCGGCAACATGCGCTGACATTGGCCGCACTCGGTGCAAAAGTGGTAGTCAACGATCTGGGCGGCAAGCCCGATGGGCAGGGACAATCCAGCTCGGCGGCCGATCAGGTGGTGGCTGAGATCGTCGCTGCGGGCGGCATCGCTGTCGCTAACTATGACTCGGTTGAACAGGGTCAGGCGATTGTGCAAACCGCACTCAATGCCTTTGGCACGGTCGATATTGTCATCAACAACGCTGGCATTTTGCGTGATGTCAGTTTCGCCAAAATGACCGAAGCGGAATGGGACATTATTTTGCGGGTGCATCTGAACGGCAGTATGAGCGTCAGCCACGCTGCATGGCCAATTATGCGCGCTAAGAACTATGGTCGCATCATCATGACCACCTCCGCCGCAGGCATTTATGGCAATTTTGGTCAAGCCAACTACTGCGCCGCAAAACTGGGCATTCTAGGCTTAGCCAATTGCTTAGCCGAAGAAGGCCGCAGTAAAAATATTCATGTCAACACGATTGCCCCGCTCGCGGCCTCGCGCTTGACGGAAGGCTTATTACCCCCTGATGTGTTGGCATTGCTCAGTCCTGAAGCGGTCAGCCCTCTCGTTGCATGGCTGTGTCATGAAGACTGTACCGAGACCAAAGGCTTGTTTGAAGTCGGTGCAGGCTATGTTGGCAAACTGCGCTGGCAACGTGCTGAAGGTTATCATTTTGATGCCAAACGTGGCTTCGATATTGACGCTGTTGCCCATCGTTGGGAAAAAATCACTGATTTTTCTGAGGTCAGCTATCCGAATTCACCAACTGAATCGTTTATGCCGATTATTGAACACGCCAACCAGCCCAAGTTGGGTGGCAATGAGTTTATCGACTTAGACCTTGCGGCCAAATCTGAACTGGTGCTGGAATCGGCGTACGATGAACGTGATCTGGCCTTGTATGCGCTGGGTGTCGGTGCAGCACGCGATCCGCTCGATCCAGATGAACTGAAATTTGTCTACGAGCTGGGTGGCGAATTTACTGGCTTAGCCACTTATGCGGCGATGCCACAACTTAACGCGTTACTGACAGCGGCAAAACAAGGCGAACTCAGTTTACCGGGCTGTAATTTTGGTTTAGACCGCTTGTTACATGGCGAACAATATACCGAGCTATACCAACCGATTCCCTGTACCGCTCAACTCAAGCACGTGTTCAAGCTCAAATCTGCCTATGATAAAAAACCGCATGCCGTGATCACCTTCGGCGTGACATCAAGCAACGCTGACGGCGAGGTGGTCGCCTACAACGAAATGACCTCGTTCGTCAAAGGTGCGGGTGGTTGGGGCGGTGATCGAGGGCCAAGTGGCGAGGTGAATCTACCGCCGGATCGTGCGCCAGATGCGGTCATCACCGAGAAAACCGATGCCAATCAAACCCTACTCTATCGCCTATCGGGTGACTGGAATCCGCTGCATGCTGATCCCAACTTTGCCAAGGCATTTGGTTTTGACAAGCCGATCCTGCATGGCATGTGTACGCACGGCTATTGTGGTCGACATGTGGTCAAAGCGTTTTGTGGCAATGACCCACGCTTGGTGAAGAGCATTAAAGTACGCTTTGCCAAATCGGTCTACCCTGGCGACACGCTTGAGACGCGCATGTGGAAAGAATCCGATACACGGATTATCTTTGAAACCCGTGTGGTCGAACGGGATGAAGTCGTCATTAAAAACGCTGCGGTTGAGCTGTATAGCGAAGTACCCAAGCCAACCAGTAAAGCAAAACCAACTGTGCAGGCAACCCCTGCTGCTGAGCCTGTATCAGATCACCTGACGCCTGCCGATATCTTTACTGTAATTGATGCGCATCTTCAAGCCAATCCAGATCTCGCAGCCAAAACCAAAACTGTGTTTCAATTTAACCTGAGCAATCCCAACTCGCAGTGGGTGATTGATCTGAAAAATGCGCAAGGGCGCGCCTATCAGGGCAAGGCCGAGCACGCAGATGTCAGTATTGATCTGGATCAAGCTCTGTTAGAAACCGTCGTTACCGCCAGCCTGCCTGAAGTACAGAAGTTGTATTTTGCTGGTCAAATCAAGATTGGCGGCAACGTGATGGCTTCTAACAAGCTCACTGTACTGCAAGCGATTGACCCCCAACAGTATCAGCACGCCAAGCAAGCACGGCTTGGATCGGCAACAACGACGTCACAGCCGAAAGCAGTCAGTGAATCAGCACCGCAACAGGCGGCAGAAACGGGTCAAGCTGCGCAAATTTTTGCTCAACTTGCCCAAAAACTGCGCCAAGCAGACCTCACTCACCTGTCTGGTACGTTGCAATTTAGCCTCATTGAGCCAGTAGATGCTTGGTATATCGACCCACAACACGCTGTTTGTGTGCAACAAGGTCTGGCGGCACAACCACTGACACAGATCACACTCAGCGATGCCACACTGGTCAAACTGAGCACAGGCGAAGCACGCGCTCAACAACTCTATCAAATGGGTCAGCTACGCATTGACGGTGACATCACCGCTGCCTACCCACTCGACGACTTACTCAATATTCAAGGAGCATAAATCATGCAACGTCGCGTCAATGTGATTGGGGTCGGCATGACCAAGTTTGCCAAACCGGGTGCGAGTCCGGACTACCACGAGATGGCGAAAGAGGCTGGCCAAAAAGCCCTCGCCGATGCAGGCATCAACTATGACCAGATTCAGCAAGTGTTTGCAGGCTATGTTTACGGTGACTCGACTTGTGGTCAACGTGCTGCTTATGAATTGGGACTGACTGGCATTCCTGTGGTGAATGTCAATAACAACTGCTCAACGGGTTCTAGTGCGTTGTTTTTAGCCCGTCAAGCCATCGAAGGCGGACTGGCCGAATGTGTGTTGGCACTGGGTTTTGAACAAATGGAGCGCGGCGCACTCGGCTCCAAGTTTGATGACCGCGAAAATCCAATGACACCACACGTCCAAGTCATGCTGGCTGCACAAGGCTTTAATAGCGCACCGCCTGCTGCGCAAATGTTTGGTGGGGCGGGACGTGAATACCGTTGGAAATATGGCGCATCACGTGAAATGTTCGGCCAAGTCGCAGTCAAGGCACGCCAGCATGCCAGCCGCAACCCTTATGCATTGTTTAACCAAGTGTTGTCACTCGAAGAGGTGATGGCATCGGCAGATGTGTTTGATCCACTGACCCGCTTTCAATGTTGCCCACCGACCTGTGGTGCAGGTGCTGCGATTCTGTGTTCCGATGAGTTTGCCAAAAAACATGGCATTCACAATCCAGTCTATATCGCCGCACAGGCCATGACGACTGACTTTGCCTCTAGCTTCAACGAAGCCAGCATGATCAAAATGGTCGGTTATGACATGACCGTGCAAGCCGCCAAGCAAGTGTATGAGCAAGCAGGAATTGGCATCGAAGATGTGGATGTGATTGAGTTACACGATTGCTTCACCGCCAACGAAGTGCTGACCTACGAGGCTCTGGGATTGTGTCCCGAAGGTGGTGCGGAACAGTTCATTATGAATGGCGATAACACCTACGGCGGTAAGTTTGTCACCAATCCATCCGGTGGTCTGCTATCCAAAGGCCATCCGCTTGGCGCAACTGGACTGGCGCAATGTACTGAACTGGTCTGGCAACTACGGGGTCAAGCCGAACAGCGTCAAGTGGACGGCGCGCGTATT
>JAYXXU010000430.1:0-1499 GCA_036019135.1 Pseudomonadota bacterium
GCACATTCGCAATTCATTGGGCATGAGTGTCTCAGGCGGTGAGCGCCGTCGTGCCGAAATTGCCCGTGCTTTGGCCGCTGAACCAATTTTTATGCTATTGGATGAGCCGTTTGCAGGTGTTGATCCAATTTCAGTTGGTGACATCAAGCAAATCATTGAAAAACTCAGCAAGCGTGGCATTGGCGTACTGATCACTGATCATAACGTCCGTGAAACTCTTGCCATTTGCGAAAAAGCCTACATTGTTAGCGAAGGCTCAGTCATTGCTGAAGGGACTGCTGACGAGATTCTATCCAATGACTTGGTGCGCCAAGTTTATTTAGGTGATGATTTTAAAGTGTAATTGTCAAGGGCAATGGTGCCGATCACAATCAGCACATCATCGCAATTCTTACAACACCATCGCCCGCAATCAAATCAACTTATAACCGCGCTGCCAATTCCGCCCCTTCACGGATTGCTCGCTTGGCATCTAATTCTGCCGCTAACTTTGCGCCACCAATCAGGTGGTAACGTGCGCCTGTCAACATCTCCTCTGGCGGCATAATCTCGCGTACTGATTCCTGACCCGCACACACTACAATGGTATCCACACGCAGCAACTGCGCCTGACCGCTCACCGTGACCCATAGCCCCTCATGGCTGACCCGATCATAGGTCACCCCGCGCATCATGCGAACACCATGCTTTTTGAGGCTTGCGCGATGTACCCAACCTGTGGTTTTACCCAGTCCTGCACCGACAGATGTTGCCTTGCGTTGTAACAGATAAATCTGACGATAAGCAGGACGTAGCTTGGCCTGCACCAGACCACCTTCAGTGTGATAATCTGGTCGTGGATCAACTCCCCACTCACGTTGCCAATCTGCTAAAGGTTGCGGTTGTGGAATACGTGGATCGTGCAACAAATATTCACTGACATCAAAGCCAATACCACCAGCCCCAATCACAGCAACTCGCTGGCCGACGCGCGCGCCTTTGAGTACTTCGGCATAACTCAATACATTCGGTAGCTCAACGCCTGCGATACGCAATGCTCTCGGGACAACCCCCGTCGCCACCACTACATCATCATACCCCTCACGCTCAAGCTGCTCGCGTGACGCACGCACATTCAAGCGGACTTCAACTCCTTTTTTTTCGATCATACGGCGGAAATATCGGATGGTTTCGTGGAATTCTTCTTTGCCTGGGATGACCTTGGCCAAATTAAACTGGCCACCCAATTCACTGGTCGCCTCAAACAGCGTAACCTGATGCCCGCGCTCAGCCGCAACAGTCGCCGCTGACATGCCCGCCACACCCCCGCCCACCACCGCAATTCGGCGCGGTTTGCGAGTTTTTACATACACCAGCTCCGTCTCATGACAGGCTCGTGGATTGACCAAGCAACTGGCACGCTGATTTTTAAAGGTATGATCTAAACACGCTTGGTTACAAGCAATACAGGTATTGATCTCATCGACGCGATTGGTAGCTGCCTTATTGACCCACTCTGG
>JAYXXU010000431.1:0-4628 GCA_036019135.1 Pseudomonadota bacterium
TTTTGGGTTTGAGTTGATGTTGAGCAAACGCCGATAGCGTAATTTGGCTGGTATAGGTATGTGCATCGGGCAAAATCGCTGGATAGGGCAGTAGGTCGCGGAGCGTGAGCTGATTGGGATTGACATGATCTTGGATCGCTAAGGGGTGAAACGGCGCAACCACAAAAAACAGCGGATCTGGCCACAGCGGAAGATAAGCCAAACGCGGGTGTGGCTCAGGTGGCAAGGTTAAAAATGCCAGCTCCAACTCGCCTGACAATACTGCCTGATGTGCCTGCTCCGAATCGACAAAACGAATATCCAATTCAATCTCTGGATAATGCTGCACAAACCCTTTGAGTCGCTCGGGCAAGTGGTGCAGTCCAATATGGTGACTGGTACCAATCTGTAGCAAGCCAGACACCCCGTGCTGTGCATGGCTTAAGCTATGCCGAATCTCGTTATAGTCGAGTAACCAACGTCGCGCACGCGGCAGCAAGGTGAGGGCAGCACTGGTCGGCTGAATACCGCGTCCGACATGATCAAACAGTCGTACATTGAATTCTTGTTCCAATGTGCGTAAGCGCTTGCTGACAGCAGGCTGGGTCAGATGCAAGCGCTCAGCCGCACGCGAGACCGAGTAGTCACTGTCCATCACGACGATAAAGGCTTGTAATGCAGCGGTATTCACGGCGTACTCGTCATCTGTGGCGCAAAGAGAGTGTTTAGCCTAACGTAAATCCGTTCGGATGAGTATTCGAGGTATTTGATGAATGTGGTGCAATTCACGTTGACATTTGCTGGATCGGTGTTATCTTAGATGCAAGCCACAATATATAGACTTAACTGTCCGTATACATGCTTAATTGTTGAAAGTGTTCGTTTTGCCTCTGTTATAAGACCGCTCTGCCGATTGCCTCACCGATTAGTTCCATGTGTCTCCTGTGATGTGTCCCTATACATTCTGGCTTTCACGTGCATCCAAGCACAAAATTTTAATGCAATGAGGAGACATTTACATGTCAACTACAATCGGTACTGTTAAGTGGTTCAACGAAGAGAAAGGTTTTGGCTTTATCTCTCAAGACAATGGTGGCGGCGATGTATTCGTTCACTTCCGCGCAATCGTTAGCGATGGCTACAAAACTCTTGCTGAAGGCCAAAAAGTGTCCTTCACTGTAGAAAAAGGCCAAAAAGGCCTGCAAGCTGCTAACGTTACTGTTGTTTAAGACAACACTGCGTTAACGCTTCAAAAAGAACCGCTCCGAGTGAGCGGTTTTTTTACGTCTGGTGTTTTTATCTATTTAATCAAAGAGCGATCCGCAACAGTGCATGGCATACTCAGCGCAATCCAAACAATCAGCATCGCAAACCACTTCCACAGGGAATATGTTTAAGGAGTTGTCAGATGAGCGCCCCAATTTTTTTATGGGATCCTGTATTAAGCGAAGCATTGCCGAACAGCGTTGAACAGGCCGATGAATACCGTATTCAGTTGCGTAAAGTTGGTCATGATCACAGCCCACGCGTTGATCATTTTGCCGAATTGCTAAAAGCCAAAGTCGCTGCCGAAAAAACCTTTGATGCAGACTTCAAACAAAAAGGCTATCTTGAAAGCGCATATTTGTTTAAGCCACAGCACACGGCGGCATTGGTCAGTTGGGATTATTTTAAAGATGCTTATGCCGATCTATTTTTCGTGCTGATGGTCGAAGCGGCGCGTGAAGCAGGACTGCTGATCTATGACACGCGCTCAGAATGGGTGTTTTTACCTGATGGCAACATGCTGCCCCGCCAAGCCGCATCAAGCTGGGACAAACATGCAAAGGCCGTTAAGGCCAAATCCAAAAAAGGCTTTAATGTCGCAACCGATATGCCCAGCACCGATGCACAGTGCGAGAAGTTGATGCGCTCAGTTATGTTAGAGCCATTGACTGCGCTAGGTTTTACTGAACAGGTTTGTAAGGATGACTATCTGCGTGATCGTGAGTACAAAGCATTTATCCTAGAGATCAATGGTTTTAGGCTACAATATCAACTATCCTCATTTATGAAAAAAGTCCTAGATCAAGATCATTTAAAGTTGCTACCTCATTATGGTGGTTCGATTGGTTTAACACATCAGGAGCTACACTTTTTCAAAGAAGAAAGGGAGAATGAGTTTGTAGAAGTCTATCCAAAGTTTATATTTGACTTTCGTAGACAGTTTTGTAAGGTCTGTCCAGCAGGAAATATCCCATTAAAGCAATTGTATTTCCGTACACGTAGTGAGATTGACAGCTATTTACAGCGGCTAATCCAAGCGCTCCAACAACTGGTCAGTCAGTGTACCTCGTTGTCACAACTGCATCACTATATTCACTATGATAAAAATAATTTGTTTAAAACACAGATTATGTACCAAGACTACTGCACCTCCTTTGTCTATCATTTGGCACGTCGCTGTGAGGATGATGTGGGTTTTGCCAATCTTATCGAGCATATGCGTAGTGTATGTCTGAAAATTTGGGCAAATATAGATGGTGAACATAGTGAAGGATATGCAATGGTAGTCGCCAACTACGCTAGGGATTTGGCAGCATTCGAAGCTGAGCACCTTCTTTATCTGGATCAATCCGTGCTTCGTGAGTAGTGTTGTATAGCCTATCGCTCACCCGTTGCCCATGCTTTTCTCAGGCTCGCGCAATGGGTGAAATCTTCGTACTAGACTCGAATACATTCCAAAAAGTTTTTTAATTAATAAAAATCATAAATTGGTTTTATTAAATGCTGGGGGTTACAATCGCGACAACCCCGCTTTATTTTGCAAGGTAACTGTGATGTCCGCCAAGACACTGTATGACAAACTCTGGGATGATCATTTGGTCAAGCAGCGCGATGATGGTTCATCGTTGATTTATATTGATCGGCATTTGTTGCATGAAGTCACCAGCCCACAAGCGTTCGAAGGGCTACAGTTGGCAGGGCGTAAGCCATGGCGTTTGTCTGCTAATATCGCCACACCTGACCACAACGTCCCCACCAGCAAGGCCGAGCGGGATCGTGGGATTGCAGGGATTGAGGATGAGACCTCTCGAATCCAAGTCCAGACGTTAGATGATAACTGTGCAGCCTTTGATATTGTTGAGTTCAAAATCAACGATGTGCGCCAAGGGATCGTGCATGTAGTCGGCCCTGAACAAGGTCTGGTGTTGCCAGGTATGACTGTGGTCTGTGGGGATTCACACACCGCAACGCATGGCGCGATGGGCTGTTTGGCACATGGGATTGGCACATCTGAAGTTGAGCATGTGTTGGCTACCCAATGTCTGGTACAAAAAAAATCCAAAAACATGCTGATCAAAATTGACGGGCAACTGGGTCAAGGTGTCACCCCAAAAGACGTGGTGCTGGCGATCATTGCCAAGATTGGTACGGCAGGCGGAACAGGTCACGCGATTGAGTTTGGCGGTCAAGTGTTCCGTGACATGTCGATGGAAGGCCGCATGACCGTCTGTAATATGGCGATTGAAGCTGGTGCGCGTGTCGGTATGGTGGCGGTTGATCAGACTACGATTGACTACTATCGTGGTCGTCCTTATGCCCCAACAGGTGAGCAGTGGGATCAAGCGGTGGCCTACTGGAACACACTGCACAGCGATGCAGATGCCGTGTTTGATCGTGTGGTTGAAATGGACGGTGCGGCGATTGAACCACAAGTGTCATGGGGCACGTCACCCGAAATGGTTGTGCCCGTCACGGCCAAAGTGCCGACACTGGCTGATGCCAAAGATGCAGTTCAGCGTGAAGCATGGACACGCGCGTATAAATATATGGGTCTACAAGAAGGCCAAGCGCTGTCTGATATTCGATTGGATCGGGTATTCATTGGCTCATGCACCAACTCGCGGATTGAGGACTTGCGCGATGCTGCGGCTGTGATTAAAGGCCGTCAAGTTGCGCCAACCATCAAGCAAGCCATGATTGTCCCTGGCTCAGGCTTGGTCAAGCAGCAAGCCGAAGCCGAAGGCTTAGATCAGGTGTTCTTGGCGGCGGGCTTTCAGTGGCGTGAGCCTGGTTGCTCGATGTGTCTGGCCATGAATGCCGACAAGCTGCTGTCAGGTGAACACTGTGCTTCGACCTCTAATCGTAATTTTGAAGGTCGTCAGGGCAATGGCGGACGCACGCATTTGGTGAGTCCAGCGATGGCGGCTGCGGCAGCGATTGCAGGTACATTTGTGGATGTGCGTGAGTTTTAAGGCTGTACCAGATCTTTGCGCGTGCGCTCACTGGCGCGCAAATCTCCGTTTTTGAAGGATATGACACATGAAACCTTATACCCGTGAAACAGGTCTGGTCACGCCGTTAGACCGTGCCAATGTCGACACCGACCAAATTATTCCCAAGCAGTTCTTAAAGTCCATCAAGCGAACAGGGTTTGGGGTGAATTTATTTGATGAGTGGCGCTATCTGGATGAAGGTTATCTCGGTCTTGACAATAGCAAGCGTCCATTGAATGCCGATTTTGTACTGAACCAACCACAATACCAAGGTTCAACCGTGCTATTGGCACGCGAGAATTTTGGCTGTGGCTCCAGTCGTGAGCATGCGCCTTGGGCGCTGGAAGAGTATGGTTTTCGTACGGTGATTGCACCGAGTTTTGCAGATAT
>JAYXXU010000432.1:0-10975 GCA_036019135.1 Pseudomonadota bacterium
CATGTCTTTGATGTATTTTATTGCATAGCGCCGCGCAATCATCGCAAGCGACCACGCTTCCTCACCTGTTGAACAGCCCACGCTCCAGAGCGCAACATCCCGATTCAGATGTGTAATCGACTTTGCAACCAAATCAAATGAGGCTGCATGACGAAAAAATGTCGTCTCATGCACCACCAAAGACTCAGCTAAACGCTGCCACTCCAAGCGATCCTGTTTGGCGCGCTGATAATAACTTGCCATATCCAAATGACAGGCAGACATTCGATCTAACACACGACGCTCAAATAGTTGATGCTGCAACACTGGCAGCACCATGCCAATCCTTGACTCTATCAGCGAACGCCAGAGCGCTGACTGCTCAGCACTCATGCCAACCTTGGCCACTTCCGCCATCTCGACGCTCCAAATGTTGGTTAGTCCATATGCTCTTCTTCAGGCAATTTGAAGCCAGATACTGACTCGCGTAGCTCGACCGCCATCTCTGCCAAGTTACCAACGGAACGGGCAGTTGCAATCGTACCAGCAGTAGTCTGGGTCGTGATTTCCTGAATAATATTCATGGTGTTCGAGATATGACCTGCCGATGCTGCCTGTTGACGAGCAGCATTCGAAATGTTCTGAATCAAGTCTGCCAGACTGCGTGAAACCGACTGAATCTCACCCAACGCGACCCCCGCATCTTTGGCCAAGTGCGCACCACGCACAACCTCAGAGGTGGTTTGCTCCATCGAAATGACCGCTTCGTTGGTATCAGTCTGAATGGTTTTCACCAAGCCTTCAATCTGCTTGGTCGCTGCGGCAGAACGCTCCGCCAGTCGCTGAACTTCGTCCGCAACCACCGCAAAGCCTCGGCCTGCCTCACCCGCCATCGAGGCCTGAATCGCCGCGTTCAATGCCAAAATGTTGGTCTGATCCGCAATGTCGTTAATCAACGATACGATGTCACCAATCTCTTGGGATGATTCGCCTAGACGCTTAATCCGTTTTGCAGTTTCTTGAATCTGCTCGCGAATCGTGTCCATCCCCTCAATTGAGCGCTGTACGACTTCTGCACCATTATAAGCAATCGCAACCGAGCGATCCGCAACCGCTGCAGACTCCATCGCATTGGCCGACACCTGATCAATCGACACGGCCATTTCGTTAACCGCAGCAGAAGCACCTGCAATTTCTTGTGCTTGATGCTCAGACGCCTCAGCCAACTGCATGGCTGTGGTTTGCGTATCTTGGGATGACTCAGCTACTCGCAGTGCGGTGTTGTTAATCGCAGAGACCAACAAACGCAACTGGTCAATCGCGAAGTTTACCGAATCGGCAATTGCCCCTGTAAAATCTTCAGATACCGTGGCATTGACGGTCAAGTCACCATCCGCCAAGTCACCCAATTCATCCAGTAGACGCAAAATCGCAGTCTGATTCCGCTCACTTTCATCTTGAATTTTGCGGGCGCGATCTGCCTCCATTTCGGCCTCACGACGCTGACGCTGACTTTCCTGAATGGCACGCTGCTGATCGATCTGGGAGCGCATAGAAAACAAACGCCAGAAGGAATAGCCCAAAGCAACCAAGCCAGCCAGCATCAACAAACCAGGAATAATATTGCGTAAACTGCTGGACACTTCCTCAGACAGTAGCGTCAACTGATCCAGCAAAACCTCAGATTCAGTTAACAGACGTGAAGAGGACTCTCGTACCAACGAGATCTGCGGTGAACGCACCAGAATTCGACTGGCGGTCACTTGGATGACTTCATCATAGACTTTTTTGACAGCGGTCAATGAAGCTCGCAAACTCGGATCATTAATCCGAAGCACACCCAAACGAGCATCCCCATTGAGCTGGGCATTTAGAATTCGTCCAAAACTTTCAGCATCCGTTTGGAAGTCAGCAGCCGTGGCTACTGAGCCTTCCTCACCAATCAAGACAGCATTAATCGAACGCATAATCCGCTCAGATAATACCACTTGGTTTTTGGCCATCACGACCTGACTCGATGGTGCGCCAGAGCGAACCATACCATCGACGACAGCATTATATTCAGACTGAACCTCTGGCATCACATCAGAAATCGAACGACCAAAATCATATAGCTCGTTCACCGCCTGACGGTTCGACAAAATATTATTGATCTTCTCGTTAATGCCTAACCATGACAACTCCACCGTATCTAACTGGCTTGAAGCGCCTTGTAGACGAATCACGTTGTCTAGACGATCATTAAACTGCTGTTGCGACAGCTGCAAATTACTAAATGCCTGCTCCGAGCCTCCAATGGTTGCCTCACTGGAGTTTTTGGCCACCTGCTGTGACAACACGCGCAGCTCACCTACATCTTTGATCAATGTATTACTGCGTGGCACACTATAGAACAGGTAGATAAACGACAGTACCGTCACAATCGCAGCTACCAAAGCGAACCACATCAAAGGTTTGGCACGCTGTGGATCACCAAAAATCCCTGCTGTCCGATGCCAAAACCCTGTCAGCGGATTGCTACCCTTGGTGCTATTGGTGTTGGTTTTTTTTACCCCGGAACTCATTGCCCGTGCTCCCTATCATTATCGTCTGGTTGATCCATGATGACGCACCCCATCTACTGATCCCATGCTACTGGGTGGCTGCATTCAAAAAGCGACTGTCCGCGACCAAGCGACTTGGCAAAAAGATATGCCAATTCAACGCGTCTCGATGAAAACAGCCTTGCGTATACGGCATAATCTGCGTCGGCAACTGATGTGTTTGGTTTTGATAGCTACTATTGATAAAATGTTGAATACCAAAGACTTCATCTACTATCAATCCACTGAACAAGCCTGCCTGATCAATGACCATCACCTTGCGACGCGAGTCTGGACGCGTTTGATCTTGCGCCATCCATAGCGATAGATCCGTGAGGGGCAATAATCGACCTCGCACGTTCGCTAGCCCTCGTAGCCAAGGTTGTACACCAGGCACACTGGTATATTCTGGCACGGTTAATACTTCAGAAATTTCACCCAGTGGTGCCACAAAATGGTGTCCAGCCAAGGCAAAGCCAACACCAGACCAACGGTCAACCAAACCATCGCGGCCGCCTCGACTTCTTTGGCGGCCACGTTCGGCGAGGCGTAACAGCTCAATAAAACCACGGGCAGCCATACGACTACCCCACTGCTAATAGTTGGCTAATCACTCGCATCAATGCAGCCTCATCAATTGGCTTGGTTAAATAGTCCCGAGCCCCTTGACGGCGTCCCCAGACGCGATCTGTTTCTTGATCTTTGGTACTGACAATCACAACAGGAATTTTACTGGTCTCAGTACCACGGGTCAGTTGGCGGGTTGCTTGAAATCCATTCATCCCTGGCATGACCACATCCATCAATACTAAATCTGGCAGCTCTG
This sequence comes from Pseudomonadota bacterium, assembly GCA_036019135.1. Taxonomy (GTDB): domain Bacteria; phylum Pseudomonadota; class Gammaproteobacteria; order Pseudomonadales; family Moraxellaceae; genus JAYXXU01. Next base: position 3,388 of record JAYXXU010000432.1, read on the forward strand.
CGCGTGCCAACGCAACGCCATCGGCGCCATTGGTGGCTTCAAGCACCTGATGCCCATTGCGCTGTAATATTTCTCTAAACCGAAATGTTTCGGTTGGCGAATCATCGACAACGAGAATTCGTGCCATCGCTCCTCTCCCTAGATACGATTAGGTACGATCAGCAACATACTGACGAATCGCGCTAAATAGCTCTTCTTTACTAAACGGCTTGGTCAGATACTCATCTGAACCCACAATCCGCCCCTTGGCTTTATCAAACAAGCCATCTTTCGACGACAGCATGATCACAGGGGTTTGTTTGAACGTCAGATTATTTTTGATCAAGGCGCAGGTCTGATAACCATCCAAACGCGGCATCATGATGTCTACAAAAATAATATCTGGCTTAGAATCTGCGATTTTGGCCAACGCATCAAAACCATCAACCGCAGTAAAAACCGTACAACCTGCTTTTTGTAGCAGTGTCTCGGCTGTGCGACGAATGGTTTTGGAGTCGTCAATCACCATGACCTTCAGACCTTCAAGATTTTCTTCCATTGCTTCAATCTTCCTGATGACACAAACAATCTGTGTGCCCTATTGTTAAAGGATCGTATGTCCTATGGGATATGTGTGTTTTAGCACAGTTCATCAAATCTTGCCAACGACATTGCAAACTTGACTGTTCACAGATTATCGGTTTTTTATACGGGCAACACGACACAATCAAGCCGCTTGACACAGTTCTACTGGGATACTCCTTGGATTTTGCATGCTTACCCACTCGCAGTTCGCACCAAGTCAGGCTATCCTAGGCACGCAATCCTTTGATGACGCTAATCACAATCTCAATCGTCATCATAAAACAGGCAGCGGAGGCAACTGGCAATCGGATGAAAATACGCATGAATGCTCTTAAGATCGCGCGATGTGGTGCCTGCTTATTGTTGGCACTGCAACTCACACCGTCCGCTGTGTGGGCGAGTGCTGCCAAAACCAATGATGCCCAGCCCAAAGCACAATGGTACCGTACCAATCCGAGCGGCGTTCCCTCGATCAGTACCACGATTACAGAAGTGCATGTTCGACATGGCTATGACGTTTTAGATCGCAATATGCAAGTGATTCGACGGGTGCCAGCGTATATTCCAGAGCAATATCAACGCCAAAAAGCTCAGCGGGAGCGTCTAGAAGAACAGCGCCAAGCTGATCGCAACCTGATGTCGGTACATGTTTCTTCCGTTCATGCAGCCGCTAAACGCGATGCCATATTGACAGAAACACAAACGCGGGCGCAGTTTTTACAAAAGCAACTTGATGACTTGCAGTTAGAGTTGTCTAAAGACATTGCTACCGCTGCTTCTTATGAGCGACGTAAACAAGACATTCCTTTTTCAATTAAGCAGCGGCTTGATACTAAGCGTGAGCAAGTCGCACAAGCCGAACGAAATGTCCAAGCCATTCATCAACGCCAGACGGATATCAAAACCAACTACGCCAAGATCATCGAGCGTTTGGAATACTTAGAGCGCAATCGTGGTGCATTACAAGCTCCTACGGCTCAGCGACAGCCTTAACACCTTAACATGCTAGATTTTATGATACGACACGAGGCACATCGACCTCGTGGACTTGCTGAACTTCAATAGTGTGTACAGTTTGAATCATGAGTGAGACGTTTCGTTGGCCAACAAACTTGAAATGCGCTCTCGAATTCCATCAATCCGCGCGTTCACCTCTCGCATTTGATCTAGATCCTCACAGTACACAAAAAACTCATGTAAGCTGCCGTGCATCGGTCGCAATAGACTTTGCCAAAGCTGCTGCGCTTCAAGATGTTGCCCCGCCAAGTACAGCCGCTGAATGCGCCGTAAGGGTTTCACCCACTGGCGGTTTTGCTTGCTGACTTCCGTAATTAATAATTGCAGATAGACCTCAACGCTGGCTTCCGCATTCATTTCTGACAGATTAACGGTCATATACGCCTCTGTGAGTATTCGACACATTCGATTGCGTTAGCGGCGCTAAACACCCGCAAAAGAACACGATTAATATACACACAATTACATTAAAAAACATGTAAAGCTGGGAGCAGCTTTGTAAAAACCAGACAAACCGCCGCAACAAAATAAAAAATCAAACCAAATCAATTTTTTATAAAAAAACAAAAGATCCGATCAGCAACTCATGACATTTTGCACCAGTCACGTTACAGTGCACACAGATCAAAGCATGTGACCTACAGATGTGCTTGCATCATTGCAAGTACGGACAACAATCAAGCAGACATCATCAGACTGCTGGCCAACACATGCAAAAAATGTATGGAGACTGTGTTTGAATCCCTTCATCCCAAATCGGTATGCGTACCGCCTATATTTTCTACGCTGCCTGCTGACTGGCCTGATTAGCACCCTTGGCGCGTGTACACCAACACCTGCACCAGACAAGCCCAAAACAGCTACAACGACATTGGAAGTCAGTGCCGCTGACCTCGTGCATGCCCAGCTTGATACGCTACGCCCCAGCATTGCAATCACAGGTGGTTTGTATGCACTCAAGCAGTCTCGTGTGCACCCACAAGCTACCGCCTTGGTACAAGATGTTTTGGTCAATAATGGTGATCATGTACACAAAAACCAGACGTTGATCATCTTAAACAACCAAGACCAACGTGACCGTGTTATGCAAGCCCAAGCCAATCTGGCAGCGGCACGCGCCCAACACATCTTGGCTGATAGCGTACGTGACCGAAACGCTCAATTGTTTGCGCGGGGGTACGTCTCAGAAATTGAACTGCAACGGAGTGTTGCCGACGCCAAGGCACAACAACAACAAGTCCATGCACAGCAAGCCAACCTAAATATTGCCCAAAAAGCCGTGCAAGACAGCGTCATCCGCGCCCCTATTGCAGGTGTGGTGACCCAGCGCCAGATTGATGCGGGACAAACCGTCAGCGTTGGGCAAACCTTACTCTCTATTATTGACCCATCGACGCTGGAGCTACGCGCACAAGTCGGCGCCAACGTTCAGTCGCGTATCCAACTTGGCCAGCCAATAGAGTTTTATGTACAAGGCATGCCCGAACAAAAAATCAGCACCACGGTACAACGGATTGATCCCAGTACCGATCCAAGCAGCCGCATGTTGACGATTTATGCTGATGTTCCCAATCCACAGCACCAATTACGAGCAGGCACATTTATTGAGGGACAACTGTATTACCGCACGGCTGAGCATGGCATTGTTTTGCCACGTCACGTCATTCAGCACATGGATGCGCCTGATCAAGCCTATGTGTGGACGATCCAGCAACAACAAATCCAAAAAACTCCAATCCACATTCGCACCCTTGACCCGAATAGCGACCGTGTCTTGCTCACAGGCATTGAGGCACAAACGCCCGTGCTGCGGCTGAGCTTAAATGATGATGCACAGGGTCGTCCCGTTTCGATCAAACCATAACGGCATGTTAGGCACTCCACCCAACCAATGGGGTTAACAACAACAGCAATAGGAACATGTTCGCCATGTGGCTGACCCGTATTAGTATTCAAAATCCTGTATTTACCAGCATGCTGATGCTCGCATTGATGGTGTTGGGCATTGCATCATGGCAACGCATTGGCGTCGAAGAGTTTCCGAATGTCGAATTCCCATTTGTGGTGGTCTATACCGACTATGTCGGTGCATCACCCGAGATTGTTGAAGCCGAAGTGACCCGTAAGATAGAAGATAGCGTCAACACCATCGCAGGGGTCAAACAAGTCACCTCCATCTCGCGTGAAGGCCGCTCGACCGTCATCATCGAATTTAATTTAAACGTGCCTGCGACACTAGCCGTACAAGATGTGCGAGACAAGATCGCCCAAACCAAACCCCAATTACATGCCGATATTGAAGACTCACTAATTGAACGCTACGACCCCAGCGCTGTCCCCGTGGTGTCGGTTGCCTTTCGCTCAGACAGCCTGTCCATGCGAGAGCTATCCACCTATCTTGATCAACAGGTGGTCAAGCGACTACAAACCCTACATGGCGTTGGTCGGGTCAATTTACTCGGTACAGTGAAGCGTCAAATCCGTATTGAGTTGCATCCACAGCAACTCGAATCACTTGGGATCGGCGTTGATCAGTTAATTCAAGTGCTCAAAACCGAAAACATGCAACTGCCAACGGGCACACTCAATCGTGGCCTACAGGAGTTGATGGTTCAGGTCGATGGGCGCTTACAACAGCCTCAAGACTTTGGTCGTCTGATCATCAGTCGCCAAAACAACGCTCCGATTTATCTGGCTGATGTTGCCACCATCCACGATGACCAAGCCGAAATGCTCTCAGCAGCCCTAATCAACGGTGTACCTGCCATCGGCATGGACATCATCAAAACATCAGGTGCTAATGTGATTGAGGTAGTAGATCGCAGCTACGCTGAGCTAGAGGTCATCCGAACACTCTTGCCCGCTGGGATTGAGATGACCATCGTGGCCGATAGTGCACGTAGCATTCGCGCTTCGCTTAAAGACGTGGTGCGTACCATGTTAGAAGGTGGCGTACTAGCGATTCTGATTGTATTGCTGTTTTTGGGCTCGTGGCGCTCTACAGTCATTACCGCACTGACCTTACCCATTTCATTGTTGGGTACTTTAGCGGTGATCTGGGCATTTGGCTTTAGCCTGAATATGATGACCCTGCTCGCTATGGCACTCTGTGTTGGCTTGCTAATTGATGATGCGATTGTGGTACGCGAAAACATCGTCCGACACGCAGCCTTGGGCAAAAACCACCGACAAGCCGCGCTAGACGGCACACAAGAAATCGGCCTTGCTGTGCTGGCGACTACTTTTGTGATCGTGGCAGTTTTTTTACCCGTGGCCTTTATGGGAGGCATTATTGGGCGGTTCTTTTACCAGTTCGGTGTGGCTGTTTCGGCGGCCGTGTTAATTTCAACACTGGTGGCCTTTACCCTTGATCCAATGCTGTCTTCAGTTTGGCCAGACCAGCCAAAACCTGAAGCACAACGTGGACGATTTCAGCGTGCATTGGATCACTTTGGGATCTGGCAAGATCGACTTGCGAAGAGGTATCGGCGTCTTTTACGTTGGAGCTTACAGCATCAACTCAGCACACTAGCACTGGCCTTGGCATCGCTGGTGGCGGCATTGATCCTCGCAGGATCGATTGGCAAAGAGTTTGTGCCGACACCTGATCTCGGCGAAATGTCGGTCAAGTTTGAAACCCCAATTGACTCCTCTCTGCGCTATACCCAACTCAAGGCCACACAGGTTGATGCAGTGATTCGTGAGTTTCCTGAAGTACAAGCCACCTATACCACGATCAATAGTCTGAGTAGCCAAGGCAAGCACAAAGCCGAAGTCCGTATCCAGCTCAAACCCAAACGCGAGCGGCAACGTGGCCTTGAGCAACTAAACAGTGCGGTACGGCAGCGCTTGCAACAAATTGCAGGGATTACCATCACTTCGGTTGCATCTGCCAAAGAAGCCGTAACGGGTGGCTTAAAGCCAATCATGATCTCGATTCGAGGCACAAATCTGGATGAGCTACAGCGAATTTCGGATGATTTTATGCGCCAAATCAGCCAAGTGGATGGCATCGTTGATCTGGAATCCTCCCTCAAAGCACCCAAGCCAACCCTGTCGATCCAACTGAATCGACAAGCAGCCAGCGATGCAGGATTATCCGTCGGTCAGATTGGCCAAGTGCTCCGCCCCTTAATCGCAGGACAAGAGGTCACCACATGGCAAGATCCAGCAGGCGACAGTTTTGATGTTCTGATTCGTCTACCAGCACATGACCGTCAAACCATATCAGACATACAACAGTTACGCCTTGCTTCCAACAAAATCGATCCCGCGACTGGCCAGCCCCTCATGGTCACACTCGGTCAAGTGGCCACCTTTCAACAAGTTGAAGGCGCATCACAAATCAACCGTCGCAAGCTGTTTCGCGAGGTGTTGATTCAGGCCAATGTCGAAGGCCGACCTGCAGGCGATATTGGCGATGATATTGCCCGTATCCAAGCCGCCACAGACCTGCCTGCGGGCTATAGCTTTATGATTGAAGGGGCAAACAAAGACATGCAAGAGTCTATTGGCTATGCAGTCTCTGCCTTGATACTGGCCGTGGTATTTATCTATATGCTGCTGGCATCGCAATTCAATAGCTTCCTGCATCCTGCTGCTATCATGGCCTCCTTACCACTGTCGCTGATTGGGGTGTTTTTAGCGCTGTTTATGTTCGGCAGCACCCTGAATATTTTTTCGATGATTGGTATCATCATGCTAATGGGATTGGTCAGCAAAAATGCGATCTTGCTAATCGACTTCATCAAGGAGGCATTGGCTCGCGGTGATAGCCGAGAACAAGCCATTCTGGCCGCGGGTGAGACGCGCTTGCGTCCGATTCTGATGACCACAGCAGCGATGGTGATGGGCATGCTGCCACTCGCACTAGGACTCGGCGATGGTGCAGAACAGCGTGCGCCGATGGCACACGCGATTATTGGCGGGGTGCTGACCTCTACCCTACTGACACTGGTGGTTGTGCCAGTGATTTATACCTATTTGGATGACGCCAAACACGCCATGCTCAAGCTCTGGCATAAGATGGTGGCACGCTGAGCTACCACATGCCTTCAACAACAATCACTCGCTCGCCTGCCTGTAGGGATTATTGCTCACAGGTACGGCCATTGGACTTCCATCTGGCAAGCGCCCACCTGATTGCAGCATTTTATCGACTTCGGCAGGCATGTAGTTTTCGTCATGCTTGGCCAAAATCTCGTCGGCCATAAATGTGCCTTGCACAAAGCGCCCTGTCGCCACCATGCCCGAATTTTCTGCAAATAAATCAGGTAAAATACCCGTAAAACTCACGGGAACAATTGCTTTAAAATCGGTAATTTTAAACTGCACTGACAGTGATCCTGCTTCACGGATCACACTATCAGCAACCACCATACCACCCGCCCGAATACGTCGATCCTCAGGGGCTTCACCAGCCGCAAGTTGCGAGGGATTAAAGAAAAAATCAGTTTGCGCCCGCAATGCATACAGAATCAAGCCCACCGCAACAGCGACTCCGACCACAATCGCAGCAATCCACAGCAGCTTACGTTGACGTTGTGCATTCATGGTTTGGACTCCTCACGCACTTTGGCTCGACGCTGACGCGCCCACTCTTCACGAAAAAAACGACGGCGACTCATCCGTGCTTGCCATACCAATACTATCAAAAACAGCACCGTGATTCCCCACGCACTCCACACAAACGGCGCATGTGCCCCGCCCATTTGCAGGAACTCTGAAACGCTTGCAAAGGCAGGACTCATTGCGATGCTCCTTTTTGTCGTACCAAGTCTTGTACCCAACGCGACTGTCGCTCACGCCAGAGAATTAACGTACAGGTGCGATACAACACCAATGCAGCCGCCATCACATAAAATGCCAACACCATCACCAGCAGCGGAACCCACATCGAAGCCGCCATCTTAGGGGCTTCTGTAACGGTAAAGGTCGCCCCTTGATGCAGGGTATTCCACCACTCGACCGAGTATTTAATGATCGGCAAATTCACCACACCAATCAC
>JAYXXU010000433.1:0-19489 GCA_036019135.1 Pseudomonadota bacterium
AGACAAGGAGCTAGTGGGATCGCTGCTTAGTATCCTGGACTCATTATTTGCACAGGAGTCTGCTGGTTGGTGTACGCCTAGCCGTGATGGTCTGCCTGGGGGAGTGAAAATCCTACGCGGGCTAGAGCGTGGTGAAGGCCAGATGCAAGACATCGATCATCTGACCGAACTGACCAAAAACCTGTGGATCGGCAAGACGTTCTGTGCCCATGCACCAGGTGCGATGGAGCCGCTGCAAAGCGCCTTAAAATATTTCCGTAGTGAGTTTGAAGCAGGGGTTAAGCCCGTTGCCGCTCAAGCCAGCATTATTCAGCAAGCATAAGGAATTCGACAGATGGCAACCATTCATGTCGATGGCAAACAGCTCGAAGTCAATGGCGCGGACAACCTGTTACAGGCGTGTCTGTCGCTGGGTCTCGATATTCCGTATTTCTGCTGGCACCCTGCGCTCGGTAGCGTAGGCTCATGTCGGCAGTGTGCGGTCAAGCAGTTTGCCAACGCCGACGACAAACGCGGACGCTTGGTCATGTCCTGTATGACCCCCTCTGCGGACAACACGTATATCTCGATTGATGACGAGGAGGCCAAAGCCTTCCGCGCCAGCATGATTGAATTGTTGATGAGCAACCACCCGCACGACTGTCCAGTCTGTGAAGAAGGTGGGCACTGCCATCTGCAAGACATGACTGTTATGTCAGGTCATGATACGCGTCGCTATCGTTTCACCAAGCGTACCCATGAAAATCAGTATCTTGGACCATTTATCGGCCATGAGATGAACCGCTGTATCGCCTGTTATCGCTGTGTGCGCTATTACAAGGATTATGCTGGTGGTACGGATCTGGGCGTGTATGGCTCAGCGTCGAATGTGTATTTTGGCCGTGAAAAAGACGGCGTGCTTGAGAGTGAGTTTTCTGGCAACTTGGTCGAAGTCTGCCCAACAGGCGTATTTACGGATAAAACCCATAGCGAACGATATAATCGCAAGTGGGACATGCAGTACGCACCGAGTATCTGTCAGGGCTGTTCAAGTGGCTGTAACATTTCGGCAGGCGAGCGTTATGGCGAGTTGCGCCGCATCGAAAACCGCTTTAATGGTGACGTGAACCAATACTTCTTGTGTGATAAAGGTCGCTTTGGTTATGGCTATGTCAACCGTACGGATCGACCACGCCAGCCCTTGCAAAAAATTGCTGGTGATTTGCAACAAGTCAGTGTCGATACTGCACTTGATCAAGCCATTGCACATCTCAAAGGCAAAAAAATCCTCGGGATTGGCTCACCACGCGCCAGTCTCGAAACCAATTTTTCACTACGTGAATTGGTTGGGATGGATCGCTTTTCAACAGGCATGACCCGTCAAGACCAAGCATTGGTCGAAAAAGCAGCGGCGATTTTGCAAATGGAAGGTGTTTATACCCCGACCTTGCGCGAGATCGAGAGTTACGACGCAGTGCTCATTTTGGGTGAAGATCTGACCCAAACAGCCGCACGAGTGGCATTGTCGGTTCGACAAGCCGCCAAAAACGAAGCCGTTAAAATGGCTGAGGCACGGCGTACCCAAGAGTGGTTGGCTGAACCCGTCAAACGGATTGGTCAAAACGCCAATAGCCCTGTGTTTATTCTGTCAGTCAGTGAAACACGTCTGAGCGACATTGCCGAAGGCGAGTGCGTTGCGACACCGAATGATATTGCGCGGTTAGGCTTTGCGGTTGCAGCGGCTTTGGTTGGTGAGACTGTGCATGGCATGGCGGCGGAAGCGGTCGAATTTGCCCAGCAAATTGCAGCTCGCCTCAAGTCAGCCAGCAAACCCTTGATCATTTCGGGGACGTCTCTTAAAGATCCTGCATTGCTCGAAGCGGCGGCACAAATCGCCCAAAATCTCGGTGCAGCGGCAGGGTTGACCTTGGTTGTGCCAGAGGTCAACTCAATGGGTAGCGTATTGTTGGGTGGTTTGCCACTCGAAGATACCCTACTGGGTGACTATGATGCTTTGGTGGTGGCCGAAAACGATTTGTTTGGCCGCTTGCCCAAAACCATCGTGCAACAGGTATTAAGCAAAACCCAAAACGTGGTCGTGCTGGATCATCAGCATACCGATACCGTGAAACGTGCAGGTTTGGTGTTGCCTGCGGCCAGTTTTGCTGAAGGGGATGGCACGGTAGTCTCGCTCGAAGGTCGCGCTCAGCGCTTCTTTCAAGTGTTTGATCCCAGCTACCTTGATCCAGCGATTAGTATTAAAGAAGGCTGGCGTTGGTTACACGCGATTAAAGCTGGCTTGAACGATAAGCCAGTCGAATGGACGATTTTGGATGACGTAATCGAAGCGATTGCCCGCCAAGTACCTGCATTGGAAGGCATTGTAGATGCTGCGCCAAATGCAGGCTATCGAGTCGGTGGCCTGAAAATCGCACGCGAACCGCGCCGCTACTCAGGTCGTACCGCGATGCGTGCGCCGTTATCTGTACATGAGCCAAAGCAACCCGTTGATGTGGATTCAGGCTTGACCTTTTCGATGGAAGGGTATGTTGGTAACCAGACCGATAGTGCATTGATTCCGTTTGCATGGGCACCAGGTTGGAACTCACCACAATCATGGAATAAATTCCAAGATGAAGTGGGTGGTCATCTCAAGGGTGGCGATGCAGGTGTGCGTTTGTTTGATCGGCTCGCCAAGCGTCCAGCACGGCAGTTCATTGCCCCTGACGCAGAGCAAATCGCATTGGGTCAATTCCGTTTGACCCCACTGTTTAACCTGTTTGCCAGTGGTGAGATGTCAAGCCGTGTGGCGGTGTTTAAAGACCGTCAGCCTGATGCTGTATTTTCGATCTGTCAGGATGATGCAACCGCATTGCAGGTCACAGAGGGTCAACTGTTGAATGTATCGGTTGGCACAGAAACCGTCGTGCTACCCGTAAAAATCGTTGATTATCTACCGATTGGTTTGATTGGCTATCCAGTCGGACAAGCGGCAGTACTGGAACTCAACCAGCCTGTAGCGGTGTCTGTGACCGCACAAGCGATGGGGGGCTGATATGCGTGTTGATCCACAAGTTCCTTCGCTGCTATCGGGTCTCTTCACCCCAGAACAATGGTCGATGACGTTTAGCATTTTGCAAGCGATTATGATCTTGCTGGCGGTGGTGCTGATTGCCGCACTGATGAGTTTTATTGAGCGGCGTTTGTTGGCATGGTGGCAAGATCGCTATGGCCCCAATCGTGTCGGGCCTGGCGGGGTTTTTCAGATTGTTGCCGATATGTTTAAGCTGCTGTTTAAAGAGGACTGGACGCCACAGTTCTCGGATAAACGCATTTTTATCATGGCACCTGCGATTGCCATGGCAACCGCGCTGCTATCCTTTGCGGTCGTGCCGATTTCGCCAACCTTAGGTGTGGCAGATCTAAGCATTGGTCTGCTGTTCTTTTTTGCGATGGCAGCGCTTGCTGTGTATTCGGTGATGTTCGGTGGTTGGGCATCAAACAACAAATATTCGCTACTCGGCAGTATTCGTTCAACAGCACAAACGATTAGTTATGAAGTGTTTATGGGTCTCTCCCTGATGGGGATTGTAGCGATTGCAGGTTCTTATAATCTGCGTGATATCGTTGAAGCTCAGACCAACTGGTGGTTTATTTGGACGCAGCCGTTAGCATTTTTTATCTTTGTCGTGGCTGGGGTTGCGGTCACGCACCGTCATCCGTTCGATCAACCCGAAGCTGAGCAAGAGTTGGCTGAGGGCTATCACGTTGAATACGGTGGGATGAAGTGGGGGATGTTCTTCGTTGGCGAATATGTCAACGTGGTGCTGATCTCGGCATTAATCACGGTGTTGTTTTTCGGCGGTTGGTTGCCTCCGTTTGGGATTCAGATCCCATTTGTGCCTGATGCGTTCTGGTTCATCATCAAGACGTCATTTTTTGTCATGCTGTTTGTATTGGCGCGGGGTTCATTGATGCGACCTCGTTATGACCAAGTGATGAATTTTGGCTGGAAGGTTTGCTTACCACTGGCGTTGATCAACTTGTTGGTGACCGCAGCCGTGGTGCTGTGGCAAACCCCAACGTTGTAAACCCACCAAGGAGAGCCAAAAATGTTAAAGACCTTAGCAAATGTCGTGGTGGGTGCGGGCACAATTATCCGTAGTATGGTCATGGTGTTTAGTCATGGCTTCCGTAAACGTGACACGATTTGTTATCCAGAGCAGCCTGTCAATGCACCACCGCGTTATCGTGGCCGCATTGTCCTGACGCGTGATCCTGATGGTGATGAGCGTTGTGTGGCGTGTAACTTATGTGCGGTGGCCTGTCCAGTCGGCTGTATTTCATTGCAAAAAGCCGAACGTGATGATGGGCGCTGGTATCCTGAGTTTTTTCGGATTAATTTTTCGCGCTGTATTTTTTGTGGTATGTGCGAAGAAGCCTGTCCAACCACTGCCATTCAGCTCACACCTGATTTTGAGATGGCAGAATACAACCGCCAAGACTTGGTCTATGAAAAGGAGCATCTGCTGATTTCTGGGCCAGGCAAATATCCTGACTATAACTTCTATCGAGTGGCAGGTATGGCCGTCGATGGGAAGCCAAAAGGTACAGCAGATTCAGAAGCTGCACCCGTCAACGTAAAGGGGTTGATGCCATGATTTGGCCGTTTTATTTGGCAGCCGCGGTGGCGTTGATTTCCACATTGCGTGTGGTGACTCATACCAACCCTGTGCATGCGTTATTGAATTTGATTGTATCGCTGTTGGCGATTGCCGCATTGTTCTTTTGCTTGGGTGCACCCTTGGCGGGTGCGCTAGAAATCGTCGTGTATGCAGGCGCGATTTTGGTGTTGTTTGTGTTCGTGGTGATGATGTTGAATTTGGGCAGCGCCGAAGTACAAGAGCAGCAGTGGTTTGATGCTAAGACATGGGCAGTGCCTGCGTTATTAAGCTTTATTTTGGGTTTGATGATGGTCTGGATGATCCGTGCAGGCACGAACGGTGAGTTAGCCTTGGGCACTGAGACGGTTGAGCCGAAGGCTGTGGCGATTTCATTGTTCGGCGCTTATGTGCTGCTGGTTGAGGTCGCTGCATTTTTGCTGTTGGCGGCATTGGTCGCCTCATTTCATTTGGGTAAGCGCTTGCCAGACGAGCATTCCGATGATGGAGCACAATCATGATCGCCAGTATTCCGATGGAACATGGGCTGATTGTGGCAGCGTTGCTGTTTGCAATGGGCTTTTATGGTGTGATGGCGCGCCGCAATTTGATGTTTATTTTGATGAGTCTTGAGGTCATGATGAATGCCGCTGCGTTGGCGTTCGTGGTGGCAGGCAGTGCGTGGGTGCAGCCTGATGGTCAGGTGATGTTTATCTTGATTCTGACTTTGGCGGCAGCGGAGGCCTGTATCGGCTTGGCAATCGTGCTTCAATTCTACCGTCGCTTCCATAGTCTGGATGTGGACGCAGCCAGTGAGATGCGCGGATGAGTCTTTTATATTTGACCTTTGTTTTTCCGCTCATTGGATTCTTGTTGCTCGCCAGTTTGCGTGACCGTTTGCCTGAGAATGCAGCAGCGGCGATTGGCGTCGGTTCAATGGGCTTGTCAGCGTTAACGGCGCTGTATGTTGGGATTGATTTTTTAAACCAAGTACCGATAGGATCAGGTGGTGCCTACCATCAGGTGTTATGGACGTGGTTGCAGATCGGTGATTTTGCGCCTGCATTTGGTCTACATCTGGATGGCCTTGCGGTCACCATGATGGGGGTGATCACGGGTGTAGGTTTCTTTATTCACTTGTTTGCATCATGGTATATGCGCGGTGAGCAAGATGGCTATGCCCGCTTTTTTGGTTATATGAATTTGTTCGTGGCCAGCATGTTGTTGTTGGTACTCGGCGATAACCTGTTGCTGTTGTATTTGGGCTGGGAAGGCGTGGGGATTTGTTCCTATTTGCTGATCGGCTTTTATTTTCGTGACCGTGCTAATGGTCGTGCAGCGATTAAAGCTTTTACTGTCACGCGAGTCGGCGATGTGTTCTTGGCAATTGGGATGTTCATTTTGTTCCGTGAACTGGGCACATTGAATATCTCTGAGATTATTACCCGTGCGCCACAAGAATTGGCGGCGGGTAGTTTGACCATGACATTGGCGACCTTAATGTTACTCGGTGGTGCGGTTGGTAAGTCTGCACAGCTACCACTCCAAACATGGTTGGCTGATGCGATGGCAGGCCCTACGCCAGTCTCGGCCTTGATTCACGCTGCAACGATGGTGACGGCTGGGGTGTATTTGATTGCACGCTTGCATCCGCTGTTTATCATGACCCCTGATGTATTGCTGTTGGTCGGTCAGATTGGCGCAGTGACGTTGGTATTGGCGGGTTTCTCGGCCTTGGTTCAGACCGACATCAAGCGGATTTTGGCCTATTCGACGATGAGTCAGATTGGCTATATGTTCTTGGCGTTGGGTGTTGGTGCATGGCAGGCGGCGGTATTTCACTTGATGACACACGCATTCTTTAAAGCGTTGTTGTTCCTGTCTTCAGGTGCAGTGATTTTGGCCTGTCACCATGAGCAAAACATTTTCAAAATGGGTGGTTTGCGTAAAAAAATCCCATTCGTGTATGTCTGTTTCTTAGTCGGTGGTGGTGCGTTGGCAGCCTTGCCGTTTATCACCGTTGGTTTTTATTCCAAAGATGCGATTTTGTGGGAAGCGTGGGCTAGTAACCATCCAGAGCTGTTCTGGGCAGGGATTGTCGGTGCTTTTTTAACCTCGATTTATACCTTCCGTATGATCTGGATCGTGTTCCATGGTGAGGAGAAAACCCCAGCTCACGCCCTTAAAGGTGTGTCGTATTGGCTGCCGTTGGCAGTGCTGTTGGTGGTCTCCACTGCGGTGGGTGCATTGATTCATCCACCGTTGGCAGGCGTGCTGCCTGAGGGTATTGGTGCGATGCTACAACGTACGGGCGAGGCACATGATTTGCATTTTGTTGAAATCATCGCGATTGGCACGGCCTTGGCAGGTTTGGCCGTCGGTGCGCTGTTGTTTACAGGCGAACGTCGCTTGGTCACACAACTGCGCAATAGCCGTGTCGGTGCGAGTCTGGCACATCTGTGGCTGGGCGGCTGGGGCTTTGATCGGCTGTATGATTTGATCTTTGTAAAACCGTTTTTGCTGATTGCGCGAATCTTTGGACGTGATCCTGTTGATCGAGTATGGGGGGTGTTGCCTGCGGTAATTCGTGCAGGCAATGCGGCTGCGACCAAGCAACAATCAGGTTCACTGCGAGGCTATGCCAGCATGATGTTGCTGGGGGTTGTGGTGATGTTAGTGGCACTGATGGTTCAGGTACTGGGGAAATAAGATGGAAAACAATCTGATTTTACCTGCGCTGATCCTGATCCCGTTTATCGCTGGTTTTTTGTGTTGGATCGTTGAAAAAGCATCTGATCGCTTGCCGCGTTGGATTGCGTTGTTTGGGATGTTATTGACACTGGCCTTGTCAGTGCAATTGTGGATTACAGGGAATTATTCTGGCTCTGCGGCCACGGTGCTGCAACCAGGGATGTTGCCAACATGGCAAGCTGAGTTTGTGCTGCCATGGATTCCATTGTTGGGGATTAGCTTCCATTTGGCGATTGATGGTTTATCGCTGTTGATGGTGGTGTTGACCGCGCTACTTGGTGTGTTGGCGGTCGGTTGTTCTTGGGGTGAGATTAAAAAACGCGTAGGGTTCTTTCATTTGAACCTGCTGTGGAGCTTGGGCGGGGTGATCGGGGTTTTTCTTGCGATTGACTTGTTCTTGTTCTTCTTCTTCTGGGAGATGATGCTAGTTCCGATCTACTTTTTGATCGCGCTATGGGGACATAGTGGGTCAACAGGGCGCTCTCGGGTCTATGCGGCGACCAAGTTTTTTCTGTATACCCAAGCCTCTGGCTTGATTATGTTGATTGGTATTTTGGCTTTGGTGTTGATCAATTACACCCAGACTGAAATGCTGACTTTCAACTATATGCAGTTGTTGGGGACGACATTTCCACCAGGGTTTGAATATGGTCTGATGTTGTGCTTCTTTATCGCATTTGCGGTCAAGTTGCCTGTTGTGCCATTTCATGGCTGGCTGCCTGATGCACACGCGCAAGCACCGACCGCAGGTTCGGTCGATTTGGCAGGAATTTTGATTAAAACCGCTGCCTATGGTTTGCTGCGTTTTGTATTGCCACTGTTCCCGAATGCTTCGGCTGATTTTGCCAATATTGCAATTTTCCTTGGCATGGTTGGGGTGTTTTATGGGGCATGGTTGGCGTTCCAGCAGACAGATATCAAGCGTCTGTTAGCCTATACCAGCGTGTCACATATGGGCTTTGTGTTACTGGCGATTTATGCGGGTAATTTGCTGACCTTACAAGGTCTGATGATTCAGATGCTGGCGCATGGCTTAGGCTCGGCGGCATTGTTCATCATGAGTGGTCAGATTTATGAGCGGTTACATACTCGCGATATGCGTCTAATGGGCGGTATGTGGGGGCAGTTCCGTTATTTGCCTGTCTTCTTGATGTTCTTCTGTGCCGCGTTGCTGGGGATACCAGGGACGGGGAATTTCATTGGTGAGTTCCTGATTTTGTTGGGTGCTTTTACCAATTATCCTTGGTTTACCACTTTGGCAACGGTCAGCTTGGTCTTGGCAGGGGTGTACTCGCTGATTCTGATTTATCGCGCTATGTTCGGTGAGCCGAATCCTGAGCAAGCCGCGCTCAAGCCTTCTCTGCATGATTTGAATGCCCGTGAACTCAGCCTATTGTTGGTGCTGGTAGTGGGTCTGGTGTGGATGGGGCTGTGGCCGCAAACGATCTTGGATACTTCTAATTTGGCCATGCAGTGGATTGGTAATGCCTATCAAGTGCCGCTGTTTGAAAGTGTTGATTATCCCTCCTCCTTGACCGATACGGAGCTGCGCTAAGCCATGAACATGACGTTATCTGAACTCATGCCGCTAGCGCCAGTGCTGATCGTCTGTCTGACGACGGTATTGGTCATGCTGGTGGTGTCGATTAAGCGCAACCATACCACTGCAGCAACCACTGCGGTGGTCGGCTTAAACATTGCGCTGGTGGTTGCCATCCTACAGTTTGTGGGCATGACCATCGATGTACAGGGTGGGCTCTTGTCTTCACTGGTATCGATGGTGGCCACAGAGCCTGCATTTGTCTCGTCCTTATTTGTGATCGATGCGTATGCGCTGTTTTATATCATTCTGATTTTGATCGGTTCGCTGGCCTGCTGCACGCTGGCACATGCTTATATTGATGGCTATCAAAATAACCGTGAAGAGTTGTACCTGATGCTGCTGATGGCAGTGATTGGTGCAATGCTGATGGTATCTAGCCAGAATCTGACTTCGTTCTTCTTGAGCTTGGAGTTGTTGTCTGTTCCTACCTATGGGCTATTGGCCTATACGCACGAACGCAACAAGTCGCTGGAGTCAGGTCTAAAGTATCTGGTCTTGTCGGCCACTGCATCCGCAGCGATGCTGATGGGGATGGCATTTTTGTATGCCTTTGCGGGCAGCATGCAGTTCCAGTTGATTGGCGTGAGCTTGGTTCAAGCGCTGGATAATCCACTGATGATTCTGGGGATGGCGCTGATCGTGTTTGCGGTGGCCTTTAAGCTGTCGTTATTCCCATTCCATGCGTGGACGGCGGATGTGTATCAGGGTGCGCCTGCACCGATTGCCACGTTCTTGGCTACGGTCAGCAAAGTTGCGGTGTTGGCTTTGATGCTTCGTTTCTTCTTTTTGTCAGGAACGTTGGCGATTGATAGCATCCATATGGCGTTGACGGTGATTGCAGTGTTGTCGATTATCATCGGTAACTTACTGGCGGTGCGTCAGGTCAATCTCAAGCGGTTATTGGCGTTTTCATCGATTGCGCATCTGGGCTATTTGATGGTGGCGATTTTGTGCCTCGGTACAGCAGCATTACCAACGGTTGGAGTTTATCTGGTGGCATATCTGCTGACGACAATCGGTGCGATGGGGGTTGTGGCATTGATGTCCAGTCCATATCACAATGATGAGGCCGAGTCGCTGGCGGATTATCGGGGCTTGTTCTGGCGTCGCCCAGTGCTGACAGCGGTGCTGACGGTGATGCTGCTCTCATTGGCGGGGATCCCGTTGACCGCAGGCTTTATTGCGAAGTTCTTTGTGATCTTGGCCGCGGTACAAAACATGAGCTGGTTCTTGGCGGCGATGGTGATTGTCGGTAGTGCGATTGGTTTGTACTACTACTTACGTGTCATGGTGGTGCTATACATGACGCCACCTGATAGCCCTCGTATTGATGCGCAAGGCAACTGGGGCAGTCAGGTTGGTGGTGTGATGGTGCTATTGGCAACGTTGTTGGTGCTAATTTTGGGTATCTATCCGTCACCGATGATTGCGTGGTCGCTGATTGCAGAGGTTTTTGTGCAGTAAGTTGACCAAACGTCCAAAAAAACCAGATCTGTTGATCTGGTTTTTTTATGTGGGCGTTGTGGTTTGGGATCGTGGGTAGTATGGTGAGAGTTGTGACTGAGAAGTGCCACGCTTGAGCATATCTTGCTAATGTTCAGTGTTTTAGAGTGTTTACTTGGTGTGACTTATTATGATCGATGTCGAAAAGCAGTTGAGGCTTGATCAGTCCTATTTAACAATAGAACATCTAATGATGTTTGTTTTTGGGTTCTTATGTATCAGTGTTGATGTGTAAGAGACATTAGGCTCTAAGATATTTGATACGCTATGGCAACCCTTGAAAAAGCCCTACAAATTTCAGCAAAGGCGCATGAAAACCAAGTTGATAAAGCTGGCCAGCCATACATTCTGCATCCTATTCGAGTGATGTTACGTGTCCAAACTGAAGCCGAAAGAATTACGGCTCTACTACACGATGTGATCGAGGATACGGACATCACACTAGATGATTTAGCATTGGCTGGGTTTTCCGTTGAGATTTTAGCGGCGGTAGATGCACTCACAAAACGTAAAGGAGAAACAAGACTTGAAGCTGCGGCTCGTGCCGTAAACAACCCTATCGCGCGAATTGTAAAAATCGCCGATAACTCGGAAAACATGGATCTTTCTAGAATTGAGAATCCAACTGAGAGAGATTTTGCACGGATAGAGGAATATAAGGCCGTTCGCGACTTACTTCTTTTTAAGAGTAAGCGCTAACCTGTAAAATCAATATAGGTGAGGATCAACATCAGGGGCGAGCGCTCTATATGAGCTACTGAGCCTTCAGAAAGTCGTCTCTATACCGCCCCATCAACACGATTTACTGCTGTTGGCAAAAGCTCACAAACGCCTTCAGACCAGGTCCTTGGTATTTCTGCCGATGCATGATCAAAAAGAATGGCCGAATCAGTGACCAAAACGGCGTATCCAAAATCACCAACTGATGCGTCTCAAGCATTGGCTCAATTGCCAAACGAGACACGCAACCGATCCCAAGCCCACCCGCAACGATTTTGAGGATCGCTTCATTATGGCCAAGGGTCAGCCGAATTCGGGCATTGGGCAGATCATGCACGACGACTTTATCGAAGACTTCACGCGTGCCAGAACCTTCTTCGCGTAAAATCCAATCTACATCAACAAAGTCCTCAACCGTGAATGGACGCTGCAATGCTGCCAACGGGTGATTGGGCGCACAACATACTGCGAGTTCGTCATGTCGCCATGGCAACGCGTGTAACTGCGGCAAGTGACAAGAGCCTTCGATCAGACCCAAATCCAACTGAAATTGACTGACCGCTTCGATGATCTGACGGGTATTGCCGACTTGGAGTTTGAGTTGAGCCTCGGGTTGCAGACCCAAAAAATCTGCCATTAAATCAGGCATTAAATAATCACTGATGGTTAGTGTTGCGCCCAAACGTAAATCAATCGGCTGACGCTCACCGCGTGCTGCTTGCTCAAAAGCATCACAACGCCCAAGGATTTCGAGAGCTTGGGGCAATAAATAACGACCGAGATCATTCAGTTGGAGGCGCTTGCCTAGTCGGTCAAATAGCGGGCTATCTAGTGCATCCTCTAGATCGGCCAAGGCCATGCTGGCCGCACTTTGGGTGAGTTGCACGGCTTCACTGGCACGCGTCACAGTGCCTTCTTGCGCCACAGCAACGAAAACGGCTAATTGCCGAAGCGTCATCCGCATGATCTACACCACCATTACCAATCCAAAACCTGCAACATGCTACCATTAGCCAGATGGGTTTGATGCGTTGAGTTGTGATGAGCGATGATAAATTTAGCCGTGAGCGAGTGCTTTCGGTGCGGCGCTGGTGCGATACCTTATTTAGTTTTACTTTGACCCGCCCTGCACATTTTCGATTTACGGCAGGGCAGTTTGCCCGATTGGGCTTAGAAATTACGCGGCCTGATGGGCAGGTTGAGCGGGTAGTCCGCGCATATTCGGTGGTGTCATCTCCTTTTGCGGAGGAGCTGGAATTCTTTTCGATTGTTGTGCCTGATGGGGCGTTTACTTCGCAGTTGCAGCATTTACAGGTTGGCGATACGTTGCTATTAGAAAAAATCCCCTATGGATTTTTAACCTTGGCGCGTTTTCAGCAGCCTGCACCACAGCATCTTTGGCTGTTGGCAACAGGGACAGGCTTAGCACCATTTTTATCGATCTTGCAGGATTTTGCGCCTTGGCAGCAGTATCAAAAAATTATCTTGGCCTACAGTGTGCGCACCACGCAAGAGTTGGCTTATGAGACTGAAATAGCCAAAATTGCTGAGGATTTTGGAGCGGATGGGGCGCAATTTTATTTTGTGCCGATTGTGACTCGTGACCCACAAGCTGCACTGCATCAGCGTCTGCCAATTTTGATTGAAACTGGTGTATTAGAAAGCACGGTGCAGACGGATTTTAATCCAGCGGCAGATCACATCATGTTGTGTGGCAACCCAGCAATGGTCGAGGATACGCGCAATGCCTTAAAAGCGCGTGGATTGACCATGAATCGGCGTGGTGAGGGCAATATTGCTGTCGAAAATTATTGGTAGGCATGGTGGTATGGCGGGATACGATCAATGTACCCGCATATCTAAGGCATTACGGAGATCGCGGATTGTGCTGTCTAGATCCCAAGCCAACCATGCAGGTTCAAACACGGCGGAGTAGTGTGCACGATGTTCAGGGTTGACCAACACTCTAATCGGACAGTTTTCCTCCAGCATCCGCCAAGGAAAAATCGGCGCTTCGGCATCCATCAAGAATGACAGATTAGACAGATCAATCAGCATCGCGGATAAAAATTCTGGAAAACCAATAATCGAAAACTCATCTGTCCGCCGCCGCATGTATTCCAGATCATCCCACTTGGCTTGGGTGTAGTGTTGCGGTGCAGAAAACGCAATCACCCCAATCAAATGCGCGTCACGCGTCGTGTGTAGCCATGTCTTGTAATGAACAGCACTTTCTAATTCTAATGTGACTGGCTCGATTGGGTACGGCATAGCGGCGTCATCGGCAGGATAAACAGGGTCGAAAATTGTACGCTGCTTGCACAGGATGGTCAAAACTAAAAGTAATTTCACGCAATTTGCCTGAAACACCTACAGGGACATCAATCAAATGACAGGATAATTCATGCCAATCAACCGAACGAGATGCTTTAGGAGTAAATCGCATGCAAGCACATTGGGCAATTGGAACACTATTGGTATGGTCGATGGGGCAAGCGTGGGCAGATCAACCTTGCTCAGGTACACTGGACGCAACAGCAGTGACCGACAATGTTGTGGTTGAGCGTGGAACAACGTGTCACCTCAATGGGACAAGTATTCAGGGCAATCTCAAGGTAAAGCAAGGGGCAACCTTGGTTGCAGATCAACTGCGACTGGCAGGTAATCTGGAGTCTGAGGATGGGTTTGCCAAGGTCAGTGTGACCAATAGTCAAATTGACGGTAACGTGGATCTAGCTGATGGTGGGGCAGTGAGTTTGTCCACCAACCAAATCAATGGCAATATTGATTTGGATGACAATCAGGGGGTTGCAACGATCCGTGTCAATCGGGTCAATGGCAATCTTGAGATCGAAGACTATCGGGCGCGTACTGTGATTACCAATAATCGGATCAATGGCAATCTCAAATGCGAAGACAATCAACCCGCACCGACTGGAGGACAGAATCAGGTGGCTGGCAACAAAGAGAAGCAGTGTGTAGCCTTATAAGTGATTCGTGAGAGCAAGGTTCAGTGATTGCACTTTGAGCTTGATCGCCCTACGATCAAACTTGCTGTGGTTTGATCGTAGGAAGATATGTCTCAGTCTGATCCGTTTCGTTATATTGCACACTATACGCCTGAGCTACAGCAACAAATTTCAGCGCTGGTAGCGGCCAATCAGCTCAATGATTATCTGCATCAGCGCTACCCCAACAAGCATGACATTCGCAGTGATGCACAGCTTTATCAATATGTTAAAAACATCAAACAACAATCGATGCGCCAAGTTAAAATGCCTGATCGAGTGGGTTTTGATGCGCAATTAAAGCGAGTAGAACAAGCGCTGGGCATTAACCGACTCACCACGCGCCAAC
Source organism: Pseudomonadota bacterium (assembly GCA_036019135.1). GTDB lineage: Bacteria > Pseudomonadota > Gammaproteobacteria > Pseudomonadales > Moraxellaceae > JAYXXU01. The sequence goes on from JAYXXU010000433.1 coordinate 14,575, forward strand.
ATGGTGGTCAACTGAAAACTAAGGTCGAGATTCGGATTGCCAGTCTTTTTCAAGATGCGCCAGCAGATTTTTTGCAGATGATCGTGGTGCATGAGTTAGCCCACCTCAAGCAACGTGAGCATGACAAGGCGTTTTATCGGCTCTGCCAACATCTGTTGCCCAATTATCATCAGCTTGAATTGGACACAAGGCTGTGGTTAATGGCGCGTGAATTAGCCGTCGAGGTGCTATGAAAAACTATATTGTGATTCTGATTGTGGTGGTCGCGGGGATTTGGCTGCTCTGGATTAAATCCAATCAAATACAGGCCAGTGCAACCCACACGACGGCGACCCATACGCGTGCTACGGTGACAGATCGGGCTGATCCTGTGTCTTCTGATTTTGCTGCGCTGACACAGTTGATTCGGGTGTTTGAAAGCAACTTGGATCTCAGTAGTTTGAATGCGGTCAATCAACAGTTGAAATCAGAGCTACCCAAGCTGAGCTTACAACAGCGCTATCAGGTGTATGAGCAACTCCAACAGGCAATTGCTGCGTATGTCAGTCAACTGAATCATCAGCACAATGCGCTATTGGAGCATTATGCTGCAGCGCATATGGCACTATGGCAAAAAATCGCCGAAGCGCCCGATAGCGGAAGTCAAGGTATGATGTCACAACTCGGTGAGTTGTTCGGTAGTACGGGCAAAACTGAGGCTGAGCTTGAGCAGCGGCGTTGGGAGGCATTAGAAAAACAACAAGCGCAAGCCTTTGCGCAACAATGGCCAGCGGCGATGCAACAGGGACTCAATGATATTGAACGTCAACTGATTCAAGATTTGGATCGGCAGCAGATTGATATTTTAGATATTGGCGAGGGATTGTTTGAGTTTCGATTGAATCCACGTTACTGGATTGAGCCATTTGGCAAGATGCTCACTGCGGCAGATCGAGCATATTTTGCGTTGATGGCAGAACAAAACCAAGAGCAGTATTACTACGATGCCGCGATTGCGATCAGTTGGGAGGCGCTAGGGCAGCGTGCTTACGCGTGGGAGCGTTATTTGGCAACGTATCCAGACAGTTATTTTGGTAAGGCTGCTGAGCAAGCACATCAAGAGTATGTGATGCATCTCTTAGTCGGCATGGACAATACGGGCACAGTGTATCAAGGCCAGCTTGATCCAATGGTGAAAGCAGCTTACGACACGCTGCGTCAGCAATATCCACGTTCGCAATTGGCCAAGACCTTGGGGTTATTTGAGCAAGAGTTACAGGCTGCGGCTGACCCTGATGTGCAGGTGGTTGCCCGTCGTGCCATGTCCCTCGCTAAAGATCGGATTGAGCCAGTCACTGCCCCCGTAGCGCCTGCTGAAGCGCTGCCTGATGCACTGGTCGAGCCTATTGTTGATGTTGATGCATCTGTGGAGTCTGTCGATTGAATGCAGTTGTTTGTGCGATTGCGGTGATGGTGCTGTTGGCACTGAGTCGTGTCTCTGTGGTGTTTGCGCTGATTGTTGGCGCGATGGTAGGTGGTCTGGTCGGTGGATTGGGACTGAATGCGACACTGGAGGCTTTTAATCAAGGTTTGGGCGGTGGGGCGCAGATCGCTTTGGCCTATGGGATTCTGGGTGCGTTTGCAGTCGCACTCTCGCGCTCAGGTTTACCCGATCTGTTGGCGCATCGGGTGATTCGGCGGGTGACGCAGCAGCATGACTTGCTGCCACAGCAGGCGCAGCAACAAATTCAACGCGTGAAGTTGCTGATTTTGAGCTTGATTCTGCTGATGGCGGTGTTGTCGCAGAATGTGATCCCCGTACATATTGCGTTTATTCCGATTTTGATCCCGCCATTATTATATGTGTTGAATCAGCTTGAATTGGATCGGCGGTTGGTGGCTTGTGTGTTGACTTTTGGGTTGGTGGCGACGTATATGCTGCTGCCGATTGGCTTTGGCAGTATTTTTTTGAATGATTTGCTGTTGGGGAATATCAATCGTGCGGGGGCGGATTATGCCGTGCAAGCTACGCCAGACATGCTGCTACCTGCGATGGCACTGCCTGTGCTGGGGATGCTGGTTGGCTTGTTGATTGCGGTGTTTTGGTCGTATCGGCGACCCCGTCAGTATGGTCAGCAAACTGCCGATCGCGAGCAGTTACCCGCTATGGTGAATTCCTCAGATGTGACTCAACACACTGTAGCACCGCCTGTTCAGACATTGCATCTATGGATCGCAGGGGCTGCGGTACTGCTGGCCTTGGTGATTCAGCTGTATACCGATTCGATGGTGTTGGGTGGTTTGACAGGTTTTGCGGTCCTGTCGTTGGGTCGGGTTTTTGACTGGAAAGACGCCGACGATCACTTTACCGCAGGGATGCGAATGATGGCGATGATTGGATTTATCATGCTATCGGCAGCGGGTTTTGCGGCGGTGATTCAAGCGACAGGCGATATCGATCAATTGGTACAAGGCATGGCAGGCTGGTTGGGTGTAGAACAAAAAGCACTGGCAGCGCTGTTGATGTTGGTGGTGGGTTTGCTGGTCACGATGGGGATTGGTTCATCGTTTTCGACCATTCCCATTTTGGCAGTGATTTATGTACCGTTGGCGGTACAGTTTGGATTTTCACCTTTAGCGATTGTGGCGTTGGTAGGAACGGCTGCCGCCTTGGGCGATGCAGGTTCGCCTGCGTCTGATTCAACGCTTGGGCCAACCGCAGGCTTGAATGCAGACGGTCAGCACGATCATATTTGGGATTCCGTTGTCCCCACTTTTTTGCATTACAACTTGCCGCTGATCGCTTTTGGTTGGTTGGCTGCCATGTGGCTGTGACTAATCGACAAACAGGTCTTTGGCGATTTGGTCTGCTTGTTCTGGGGTGCAGGCATACGTTAAAAAATCCGTGATCCCTGCCAAGCACAAGGCTTGTTCGTCTAGCAGTGTTTGGCCATTGAGCGACCCTGCTGCACCGCTCAAGATGCTATAGGCGGCATCGGCCATGATGCTTGGACGGCGGCTCATCAGCTCAGTGGCTTGAATGCCAAGGGTTTTGCTGACAGCATCCGTGGCAATCAGCGTAGTCGGCCATAAGGTGTTACAGGCGATTCCATACGATTTGAATTCCTCTGCCATGCCTAGGGTCAGTAAGGTCATGCCGTATTTGGACAGGGCATAGGGCGAGTACGCGCCAAGCCAATGCGGTGCAAGGTTGATTGGCGGCGAAAAACTCAAAATCTGTGCATGATCAGAGCGTTTGAGATAGGGCAGTGCTGCTTGGGCGCAAACAAACGTCGCGCGATGATTGACGGTCTGGATCAGATCGTATTTTTTGAGCGGTGTGGTTTCGACACCACCGACATGCAGTGCGCCTGCATTGTTTACTAGCAGATCAATCCCGCCGAACCGCTCGGCAGCCTGTGCCATCGCATCAATCACTTGCTGTTGTTCACGCACATCGACTTGTAAGGGCAGCGCCTGTCCGCCTGCCGCTTCGATTTCTGCTGCGACACTATATATCGTGCCGTCCAAGGTGGGATGGGGCGTGACGGATTTTGCGGCGATGATGATGTTTGCACCGTCTTGGGCACAACGTAAGGCCAATGCTCGCCCAATCCCGCGGCTACCACCCGTGATAAAAACCGTTCTTCCCTTGAGGCTGGGCATAAGCGTGTCCTGTGTTTTGGTATTGAGGTTGTGTTTGACGTTAGCAGGTGCTGGGGTGTGGGCTGTATTGCCAAAGATGCCAATCTTTGGCTGTTGAGTGTATGAATTGAGCGTTCTGACCAGCAGTGGATATGCTACGCTCAGACTGTTTTTTTGAAAAAAATCCATCGAAGGAGAACAGTCCAATGTCGTTACATGCGCAATTCGTCCCTGTAGTGATTCATCATTTGAATGGGCTTAATCAGATACTCAGCAAAGCTGAGCAGTACTGCGAAGCACGCAAGATCAACCCAAAAATCATGCTGGAGATGCGTTTATTTCCGGATATGTTTCCGCTGGTCAAGCAAGTACAAATCGCTACCGATATGGTGAAAGCAGCGGGTGCGCGGTTGGCTGCGGTAGAGATGCCGAGTTATGCCGATGATGAGGTGGATTTTGCGCAATTACGTGAGCGAGTGACGCGGGTGATTGGGTTTTTGCAGGGATTATCTGCGGAACAGTTTGTGGGGGCGGAGAGTCGGGAGATTGCGTTTAGTGCTGGGGGTCGGCCAATGCAGTTTACTGGCGCGGCGTATTTGCAGTATTGGGTGCTGCCGAATTTTTATTTTCACAAGACGACTGCGTATAACTTGTTGCGTAGCAATGGCGTGGAGTTGGGTAAGCGGGATTTTTTGGGGTGATTGAAGACGCTGACTCACCAGCATCACAGACTGACTCTGCCAAAAAGCCAGTGCAGCGGCTGGGGTTTTTGGCGGGTCAATTTGCTGTGCCTGATGATTTTAATCTGATGGCATATGATTTTGACCAGACAGATTCCGAAGGTTCAGGTGTTTTATGTGTCCTGACATTAGTCGGAAATATTGTTGGTGAGCGCAGTTATGGCTTGGATGGTCATGAGTACAAAAATGGCGTCCGTAAATTTAGTGCAGGTACAAAAGTTTATCTGTCACAGCCAACGCGTTGGTGGTTGCTGAAAACCCCGAATGATGAAAAAGCCCGAAAACAGCATATTTGTGTGCTTGGTTTAAATCGACATTCGTGTAGGCTGATTCAGTGTTATATACGGCTTGAGTATATTATAAATTGGCGTGTTCAGATTGGGGGAGGATCACACTAGCCAAAAAGCGATCGATCAGTTTTTAGATGCGTTGTTTATCACTTAATAGACAATGAGTTATTGACCTGTAATCGACAACAGGCCGCCACGCTGAGCATAGATCCAATTCGCAAAATCAGTTAAATCGCTGAGTTGTCCTGCATAGACTCTAAA
>JAYXXU010000434.1:0-12135 GCA_036019135.1 Pseudomonadota bacterium
TTCAAACCATTTCCACATGCTGCCGTCTCATTCACTCAATCTGCGACGCGTATGCTAACGGGTTTGTTCACGGATGTGGATGGTTGGAGTGTTAGAGTCTGTAAGGTCGGCACAACGAGGCAAAAATGTTCAAAAGTTCAACAGCGCTTCGCCAAGAGACTTATACAATGATGCGATTTTTAGCAGGGTTTAACCATGTCCATATTAAGCCAATGGCGTATAGGGTCTCGTGTCTTGGGCGTATCGTGCAGTGCTGCATTATTAGTGGCCTGTCAGCACGCGCCACTGGCATCGATCACCCAGCCGTTACAGTTACGCGGTGATGCGGCAGAGTTGAGTCATCCTGCCGTCGTGGATGAGGGGAGTGTGTTACGTATTCCGCCGCTAGAGGCCAATCCTGCTCTACAGCCAAGCACATTTAATCCGAATATATGGATTGATCAGCGGATTCAGTCTCCGAATCAAGATGCGCGTGCCATGATGTTGGTGTTGCACTATACCGCGGAGACGCTTGAAGAAACCTTGCGTGTGCTGACCGATCCTAACCGCCCTGCTAGCGCCCACTATGTGATTCCTGATCAGCCAGAAGGACAGTTTTATCGAGTGTTCCAAATCGTGCCTGAACATCAACGGGCATGGCATGCAGGACGCAGCGCATGGCAAGGGCATCAGTTGTTGAATACCGCAAGTATAGGTATTGAGGTGGTCAATTTGGCATTTCCTGCCAGTGAAGCCAAGCTGCCGATGATGCAGCGCACATGGATAGCTTATCCTGCTGCCCAAGTCGATGTGTTGGGTCAGCTCTTGCGCGACATCAGCCAGCGCTATCAGATTGCACCGACCCGTATTGTTGGTCACTCGGATATTGCACCGAGTCGTAAGCTTGACCCTGGTCCGTTGTTTCCTTGGCAACAGTTGTATCAGATGTATGGAGTGGGTGCTTGGTATGATGATGATACGGTGGACTATTATCTGCGGATGCAGCCTTGGTCAGGTGATGTGCAAGTCCTACAACAGAAGCTAGCGCGCTATGGCTATGACGTACCGCAACATGGTCAGCTTGATGGGGCAACCCAGCAAGTGATTGCCGCATTCCAAATGCATTTTTATCCGACGCGTTATGATGGCGTACCTGATCTACCGACAGTGGCGCGCCTCGATGCATTACTCGAAAAATATCACGGGCAAGTACGAGCCAATACACCGTGATATGGGCTAGATGATTCAACCACCAACAATGCGATTGGGTTCACGCATGGTGACCAGCTCTTCGGCCGCAGTGGGATGAATCCCAATGGTTTGGTCGAGTTGTGCTTTGGTCAGCCCCGCTTGTACTGCAACCGCAAAGCCCTGCATGATTTCGCCAACTTCATGGCCGACCAGATGAATCCCAAGGATGCGATCAGTAGTATCGTCAATCAGCAGCTTCATAAAGGTACGATGTTGTAGCGTGGTGACGGTATATTTTAGATGCCTAAACTCGGACTGATAGACCCGTGTCCGCGTGCCTGCTGCGATGAGATCTTCTTCGCTTGCGCCAATCGTGGCGACTTGTGGGTGGGTGAAAATCGTGGTGGCGATTTTGGAGAGATCGGGTGGAGTGACAGGCGTTTTGCCAAACAAATGCCGTGCCAAATACATGCCTTGTGCCAACGCTACAGGGGTCAAGTCTAACCCCGTGACAATATCACCGACCGCATAAATTGATGGCACACTGGTTTGGTAGTCGGCACTGACCTCAATCAGACCTTGATTGTCCAGTGCTACTCCAACTGTGTCTAAGCCTAAACCTGCAAAGCGCGGCGCACGACCTGTCGCCATCAACACCACATCATAGAGGTCTTGAGTGCCATCGCTGAAACTGACTTGAATGCCTTGATTGGTTTTGACCAGTTGGGTGATGCTTAAGCCTTCGGTATAATGTAGTTGCTCATGTTTTAATTGTTGTTTCAGAAAATCAACCGTCTGCTGATCAAAGCTGCGTAACAATTGGCTGCGTGCCACCAAATGCACGGCTACCCCAAATTTGTGATAGGTGCTGGCCATCTCACAGGCAATATAGCCGCCCCCAAACACCAGCATCCGTTTGGGTAGATGATCTAAAGCAAATAGCTGGTTGGAGTTGAGTGCTAGCTCAATCCCTTTTATCTCGGGCAGAACGGGCACACCGCCAACCGCAATCAGGATATGCTTGGCCTCGTACACCACATCATCCACTTGGACTTGGGTTGGGCTGATCAAACGGCCAAAGCCATTGATGGTTTCAACGCCACTATTGACCAACAGCCGTTGATAAATGTCTTGCAGCCGCTCGATTTCTTTTTGTTTATTGTTAAAAAAAACCGACCAATCTAGACCTTGTACATCGACTTGCCAGCCAAAAGCCTGTGCCAATTCGATCTCGTCGTGGGCGCTGCCGACATAGTGGTACATTTTTTTGGGGACACAGCCGACATTGACGCATGTACCGCCCCAATGTGTGTCCTCAATAATCGCAACACGTGCGCCAAATGAGGCTGCGATTCGCGCTGCACGTACACCACCTGAGCCGCCGCCTACCACTAAAAGATCATAAATCATCGGTGTTTACCTGCATCAATTATCATTGCTTGGCCGAATTGCGCAGCTTAGTGTAGCGGCTTCAGGTGTTCAACATTGCAAAAAACTGTATGGCTTTGGCCAAAGCGTCTTAGATGGACTGCGTTGTCATCTTGATGTTGGGGCAATTTGTATTATCTGAATTGATTTTTAGCCCAGCGTGCTCAAGGAAGCACCGATTTAGACTGAGTATGCCTTTAAAATAGCCTAAGTATTAATCGGTAAGCTATTCATACTTCATATACAATTTTATCTTGCAAAAAGTCGGTTCAGCTTAAATAATCCATACCCATGAAAGCTCTACTGGCGTTGTTGCTGTGTTTGATTTTGCCATTCCAATCTGTTTGGAGCGTGGCCGCGCAGTTTTGCCAGCATGAAACCACTATATTCAATACCTCTGATTTTGACCAAACTACGTTAATATCTCAGCACTTTGGTCATCATTTGCATCCAGCACATTCAGGTGATGCTCTCGAGCAGCCGCAAGCTAAGCAATCTCTATCTGTGGCTGATTTGAGTGCCACAGACACAGATGGGGGAGATCTGACGCAATCGAATCATGATGATCATATCGGTCATTTTGATTGTGGATTGCGCCTAGATGCGCTCGCACCAGACGCGGTGCAGACTGAAGCATGGCTGATCTATCGCGCATTTGACCCTGTGTTATACCAATCCCCGATGTTAACCCTTCCCGAAACCCCAAGCTGGTTGCCTCTGGCTACTGGCGGGGTGGCTGTACTCTAACGATTCGATTGATCACATCATGTGATCGCAATGCCCGCCGAACCCCAATGATTAATTTGTGGAGTTTTGTGCGATGCGTGGAGATTTATCATCCCGAGTATGGCTTGCTGCTGTCCTGAGTGTGACCGCTCAAAGCAGCATGGCGAATGTTACCCCCATGCCGAGTACGTCTCTATCTGAGACCACCGCGGCGATATCATCAAATCCATCCTTATCTACTGTGCAAGCAGTATCTGTTGAGCCTGCCACTGTGCTGAGCTTAGCCGATGCGCTGCGCTATGCCGCTGCCTATCCGCGTGCTGAACAACACATGCTGATGGCACGCCAACAGCTACGGCAAGCAGCGTTGCTAAATAGCCAGCAACGCCCCAATCCTGAATTATCGTTCGATATGGCAGGTTTACGTCGGACGGGCGATCAAGAGGTTACGCAAAGTTTTAGCCTAAGCCAAAAAATTGATCTGTTCGGCACACGATCAGCCCAACAGCGTCTAACCCAACTGCAATTAGAAGCTGAGCAATTTAACCAAAACCTATATCCACAGGCATTGGCTTTGGCAGTCAAGGCTGCCTACCAACAAGTGGTATTAGCCGAACAAGCATTGAAACTAGCACAAGAACAACAGCAACTGAGCCAACAGAGCCTAGATGTGGCACAAAAGCGAGTGCAGGCGGGGCGGACTGCTGAGATCGAGGCCACCCGCTTGGCCATCCAGCATCGCGCCATCAATGCTGATTTATCACAAGCCCAAGCGACTCACCAACTGGCACGTCAACAATTGAGCCTGTATTGGGGCAATCCCAATCCACAGTTTTTGCAGACCACAGGCACATCTGCTTGGCCGAATTGGAGTCGTGCCGCGCTGGATGTGCAACTGGCACAAGACCCCCAGCAGATCATCGCAAATTACGCGCTCCAGCAATCGGCAGCACAGTTGGATTTGGCTCAGCGTCAGCGTTATGGCGCACCAACGGTAAGTTTTGGAATCGAAAATAATCAATCTGCCAATGGTTCATCTGCCCAAGTGCTGCTGGGCGTGAGCATGCCCTTACCGATTTTTTCGCAAAATCAAGCCAGTGTCATAGCCGCACAGGCGGCACAGTCGTTGGCACAGAGCCAAGCGCAGATCAGTCAGCGCCAACGCCAGCGTGTCGTCTATCGGTTATGGCAACAACAGCAAAACATTATCAGCCAATACCATTCGTTACAGGCTGAGCAAATTCCATTGGCCAAAACCGTGCAGCAAAAAATGCTGATTGGTTTTGAGGCGGGTAAATTTAGCGTGTTGGAGGTGCAACAAGCCCAGCAAGATGTGTTGCAGCGACAACAGCAAGCCCAACAATTATTGGTTGCTGGTTGGGAGATTGTGTTGCGACTAGAGGCAATTTTTGCAGGTTTGCCCATTGACAGTAATTTGAGCGATCCAAGTTTTATTGACAATTTATATCTCAACCAAGCCCAAGACGGTTATGCCGATGCTGCGGGCTGGTCAGGAGTCACACCATGAGCAAAACAACTCAATTTTTCAAATCAAAACGCCTGATCATCGTCCTGATGTTGCTGTTGACCGCACTGATAGCCGTATGGATGTTGCGCCCACAAGCCACCGATGATCATGATCATGCAGCCGACAATGTTGCATCTACGGTATCGCAGGAGGGTCATGAGGATAGCAGTGAAGCAGGCAAGACAGTACCAGAACACACCGAAGAAGGTGTGATTCATCTGTCTGCACAGCAGTTCGAGACCGCGCAGCTTGATATTGCCACAGTAGAGCGCCAAGCGATGGGTCAAATGACACAGCTCACAGGCACATTGCAACTCGATACTGATCAACAGGCACATGTGGCGACGTTGTTTGCAGGGCAGGTTGAACAGGTCAATGTCAGTACAGGGCAAGCCGTCCAACGCGGGCAAGTATTGGCGACCGTGTTGATCCCTGAATTGGTGGACTATCGGGCAAGTTTGACCACGGCACAAGCCGATGTACGCTTGGCTCAGGAGAACTATCAGCGTGAAAAATCCCTCTGGCAGCAAGGCATTTCAGCCAAACAAGATTATCTACAAGCGGATAATGATCTAAAGCGCGCGCAAATCGCGGTGCGTGCCGCCGAGCAACGGCTCAAGGCTTATGGGGTCAGTAGTACCGATGCACAGGCAGGTCGAATGGCGTTGCGTGCGCCAATCAGTGGCACGATCTTAAACAAGGATATTTTGGCGGGTGAATATATTCAGCCAAATAAGCAGTTGTTTCAGATTGCCAGATTAGATGCGCTGTGGGTGGAATTTGCCGTGCCTGAGCAAGATTTGAATGTGCTTGGGACTGGCACACGAGTATGGGTGCAAACTGACCCGCAATCTGCCCCTGTCGCTGCCACGATTTTGACCTTTACCCCCAGTGCTGATCCACAAAGCCGCCAGAGACTAGCACGGGCGCGGCTGGGGCGTGTGCCTGCTGATTGGCGGCCTGATTTGTTTGTGACGGTACAGGTCGAACAGCCTGCAACCGCTGCGGTGCTGGCGGTGGCACGTGAGGCATTGCAGACCTTGGATGGGCAAACCGTCGTGTTTGTGCTGCAACAAGACGGTGATGACTACGAGCTCAAAGTCCAACCGATCCAAATCGCTGACCGCCAAGCTGGCTCGGCTTGGGTTGAGGTACTGCAAGGGTTAGATGAAGGAGCAAAATATGTCCGTGAGGGCAGTGCCGCGTTGAAATCTGAACTCGAAAAAGGGGAGGCAACCCATGCGCACTGATTCCCCAAATAAATCATCGCTTGCGCCTGTCCAAGCTGAACAAGCCACTGAGTCACTGGCAACACAAGGCTGGTTTGACCGATTGATTCAGGCCGCGATTGATCAGCGCGGTTGGGTCATGTTGGCGGTAGCGCTGTTGATTGCAATCGGTGTGATGAGCTATCAGCGCCTGCCAATTGATGCTGTACCCGATATCACCAACGTCCAAGTCCAAATCAATACCGCTGCTGCAGGCTATACCGCCTTAGAGTCAGAGCAACGGATTACTTATCAGATTGAAACCGCGATGGCGGGTTTGCCTGATCTGGTACAAACCCGTTCACTGTCCCGCTATGGCCTGTCACAAGTGACGGTGATTTTTGAGGATGGGACGGATATTTATTTTGCACGGCAGTTGATCAGTCAGCGTCTGCAAGAAGCCCGCGAGCAGTTGCCAGATGGGGTTGAGCCGATCATGGCACCTGTATCAACGGGTCTCGGTGAAATCTACCACTGGGCGCTGGTGGCCCAGCCCGATGCCAAAAAAGCAGATGGCACAGCGTACAGCGTGGATGATTTGCGTGAGATCCAAGACTGGGTGATTCGGCCACAACTGCGCCAAGTGGCAGGAGTGGCGGAGATCAACACCATCGGCGGGCATGTGCGTGAATATCAAGTTCAGCCTGATTATGCCGCGATGAGTGCGCGTGGCATTAGCCTTACTCAACTGCAACAGGCGTTAGTGGATAGCAATCTCAATCGAGGCGCAGGCTATATCAATCAGCAAGGCCAACAGTTGACTGTGCGTGTCCCTGCGCAACTGCAAAGCCTTGCAGATATTGAGCAGGTGATTGTATCGGGTGCGGGCGGGCTGCCAATTCGCATCGGCGATATTGCTAAAGTTTCATTGGGTCAAGCCTTGCGTAGCGGTGCGGCAACCTTAGATGGTGAAGAAACGGTACTCGGTACGGCAATGATGATGATGGGGGCGAATAGCCGCGTGGTCTCGCGTGCCGTGGACGCAAAAATGCAGGAGATTCAGCGCAGTTTGCCTGTTGGCGTTGAAGTGCTACCTGTCTATGACCGAACTGATTTGGTCGATAAGGCGATTGCGACGGTGCAAAAAAACCTGACCGAAGGCGCGTTGCTCGTGATTGCGATTTTGTTCTTATTTTTGGGCAATATTCGAGCTGCTTTGATCACGGCGTTGGTGATTCCGTTGTCGATGCTGTGGACAATCACAGGTATGGTGCAAAACAACATCAGCGCCAATTTGATGAGTTTGGGCGCACTGGATTTTGGCATCATCGTCGATGGTGCGGTAGTGATTGTCGAAAATTGTATTCGGCGCTTGTCGCATCGACAAGCCTTAGCAGGTCGATTGCTGACCCGTTCCGAACGCTTTGCTGAAGTGTTTTTGGCGGCGCGGGAAGCGCGTCGTCCGCTGATTTTTGGTCAGTTGATCATCATTGTGGTGTATTTGCCCGTCTTTGCCTTAACAGGGATTGAAGCCAAATTATTTCACCCGATGGCAGCTACGGTGATTTTGGCTTTGATCGGCGCGATGATTTTATCGGTGACGTTTGTGCCTGCGGCGGTGGCGATATTTGTCACGGGGCGAGTGACCGAAAAACAAGGTCGTGTCATGAGTCTGATCCAGCGCGGCTATCAGCCACTGTTACGTGCTGCATTGGCCAGTCCATCTGTGGTGTTGACCGCAGTTGCTTGTGTATTGCTGCTATGTGCATTACTGGTGCCGAAGCTGGGCAGTGAGTTCACGCCAACGCTGGGCGAAGGAGATTTGGCGGTACAGTCCTTGCGTGCGCCGAGTACCAGTGTAGAAACTTCGGTACACATGCAACAGCAACTGGAACGTGAATTGATCCGCGATGTGCCCGAAATCAGCCATGTGTTTGCGCGGACAGGGACATCTGAGATCGCCTCTGATCCGATGCCGCCGAACATTTCGGATGCGTATATCATGCTCAAGCCACAGTCTGAATGGCCTGATCCCAACCTGTCTCAAGATCAGTTGAAGCAAAACATTCAGACGATTACCGAACGACAGTTGGGCAGTGCGGCGGAGTTTTCGCAGCCGATTGAGATGCGGTTTAATGAGTTGATCTCGGGTGTCCGCAGTGATCTAGGCATTAAAGTCTATGGCGATGATCTAGTGGTGTTGGCACAGACGGCCGAGCAGATCGCTGCGCGTCTACGGCAGGTGACAGGTGCAAGCTCGGTCAATGTCGAGCAAGTTGATGGACTGCCGATGCTATCCGTCCAGATTGATCGTGTGGCCGCGGCACGTTATGGACTTAGCATTGCTGATATACAAGATATGGTCGCGACGGCGGTGGCAGGTCTGCCTTCAGGTCAGATGATCTTGGGTGATCGTCGCTTTAGTTTGACCATTCGGGCAGAGCAACTTGGCCGTTCTGCCCAAGCGCTCCAGCAGTTGCCGCTGGCCTTGCCCAATGGCGGCAAGGTGTTATTGTCGAGTGTGGCACAAGTGCAGATGCGCGATGCACCGAATCAGATCAGCCGTGAAAACGGCAAACGTCGCGTGGTGGTGACCGCCAATGTCGATGGGCGTGATTTAGGCTCATTTGTTAGCGAGGTGCAAGCAGCGATGGTACAAGACGTGCAGTTGCCTGAAGGCTATTGGTTGGACTATGGCGGGCAGTTTGAAAACCTACAATCAGCGCAGCAGCGTTTGTCTTGGGTGATTCCACTGGCCTTGCTGATGGTGTTGACCTTGCTATACGCGATGTTTGGCAATCTTAAAGACACTGCCTTGGTGTTTACGGGGATTCCGTTTGCATTGACGGGCGGTATTGTGGCGTTGTGGTTGCGTGATATTCCATTGTCGGTCTCGGCAGGTGTGGGCTTTATTGCTTTGTCGGGTGTGGCAGTGCTGAATGGCTTGGTGATGCTGTCGTTTATTCGAGATTTTCGCCAACGTGGCCTCACGGTTGAGGCGGCGGTATGGCAAGGTGCGTTGGTTCGGTTACGCCCTGTGCTGATGACTGCCTTGGTGGCCTCATTGGGGTTTGTGCCGATGGCAATTGCCACAGGGACAGGCGCGGAAGTACAGCGCCCATTGGCAACCGTGGTGATTGGGGGGATTTTATCATCGACTGCTTTGACCTTGATTGTATTGCCATTATTGTACCGCTGGGCGTATCGTCAAGCAGACAAAAATATCGCGAATCAAGACAGTCAGGTTACAGGAGTGCCGCATCATGGGACATGATCATCAGCATACATCTGCACATACACCGATCAGTCGGTTGTGGTGGGCATTTGGTTTAACCACGATATTCTTGATGATCGAGGTCATCGGTGGGCTGATCACGCAGAGTCTGGCGCTGCTCTCTGATGCGGCGCACATGTTTACTGACAGTATGGCCTTGGGAATTGCGCTGTTGGCAATTCATTTGGCCAAACGACCTGCCGATGCAAAGCGTAGTTTTGGCTATCACCGATTTGAGATTCTTGCCGCGATGTTTAATGCGTTGCTGCTGTTCGCTGTGGCGATGTATATCTTGTACGAGGCATGGCAACGGATTGGTCAGCCGCAAGAGATTGCAACCACAGGCATGTTGATCATCGCGATGGCAGGGTTACTGATCAATTGGATTTCGATGCGGCTGCTATCAGCAGGGCAGTCAGAAAGCTTGAACATCAAAGGCGCTTACTTGGAGGTGTGGGCTGATTTTTTGGGTTCAATTGCGGTGATTGTCGGCGCGCTGTTGATCAAGTTGACCGGTTGGCTGTGGATTGATCCGTTGCTGGCGGTGGCGATTGGCCTTTGGGTGCTGCCACGCACATGGCTATTGCTTAAACAGAGCCTGAATATTTTGTTAGAAGGTGTGCCTGAAGGATTTGATTTGGCTGAGATTGAGGCGAAGCTGCGTACTGTGCCGAATGTGGTGGGGGTGCATGATCTGCATGTGTGGGCGTTGACCAGCGGTAAGTTGAATATGACGGCACATCTGGTCTACCAAGGTGAGACGGTAGATGCGATTTTGGCACAGGCGCAAGCATTACTGGCGCAAGAATATGATTTGCATCATGTCACCTTGCAATGCGAATCGCCAGAAAATCGCTGTGACTCACCTCAGCTCTAAGCATTTTTTGCTGCCTAGGCGCAATCTTGTATCAGATGTCCAACAATCGAACGATCAATGGGAGTTGATCGTTTTTTATGCAGTCTTGACTCTGTAAAAAATTATTTAAAACAAATAATTAACTTCTTGTATACAATTCATTATGCCCTGATGAAGTCAAGCAGGTTGTTTTTATTACTGATAAGAAGAATAATTCTCATTATCAATTTTGTGCTTAGGAGTGATTCAATGACCGCTCAACCTCGTTTACCGTCTGATATGAATAATCTGAGTTATTTGAACCGACAGGCACAGTTTGAATCGAATGTGCGTAGCTATCCACGCAAGTTGCCACTGGCCATTGCACAGGCTGATGGATGTTGGATTACCGATGTCGAAGGCAAACGCTATCTGGATTGTTTGGCAGGTGCGGGCACGTTGGCGCTTGGGCACAATCATCCGTTAGTCATTCAGGCGATTCAGGATGTATTGGCGAGTGGTATGCCGTTGCATACCTTGGATTTGACCACACCGTTAAAAGATCAATTTTCCGAGTATCTGCTTTCTTTTTTCTCCAACGGTATAAATGATTATTGTTTACAGTTTTGTGGACCAACAGGGGCGGATGCGGTTGAGGCAGCGCTCAAACTGGCCAAGACGTATACAGGACGTAGTGGGGTATTGAGTTTTTCGGGTGGTTATCATGGTATGACGCAAGGTGCTTTGGCGGTGACGGGCAATCTCTCTCCAAAAAATGCCGTCGCAGGGTTGATGCCAAATGTGCAGTTTATGCCATATCCACATGAGTATCGTTGCCCACTGGGGATTGGTGGTGCGGCGGGGGTTGAGGCGTTAAGTTATTACTTCGAGCAGCTTTTGACTGATGTCGAAAGTGGTGTCTGCAAGCCTGCGGCAGTGATTTTAGAGGCCATTCAAGGTGAAGGTGGAGTAAACCCAGCCCCGATTGCATGGTTGCAAACGATTCGGCGTGTGACAGAGGCACACGATATTGTATTGATTATTGATGAAGTGCAGACAGGTTTTGCGCGGACTGGCGATATGTTTGCCTATCAAGCCGCAGGGATTGAGCCTGATATCGTGGTGATGTCAAAAGCAGTCGGGGGTGGTTTGCCATTGGCAGTTTTGGGCTTAAAACGTCGGTTTGATGCATGGCAGGCGGGCGCGCATACGGGCACATTTCGAGGCAATCAACTGGCAATGGCAACAGGTCTAGCCACACTACAATATTTGAAGCAAAACGATATTCCCAGTAAGACCAAGCGCCAAGGCGAATGGCTAAAACAGCAGTTTGCGGTATTGCAACAGCAATATGCCTGTCTGGGGCAGGTACGTGGTCGGGGCCTGATGTTAGGTCTAGAAATCATTGATCCACAGCAAGCACCTGATCATCTGGGCAGCTATCCTGCTGATCCGAATTTGGCGATGCAGTTACAACAAGCGTGTTTTGAGCAGGGATTATTGCTTGAGCGAGGCGGAAGACAGGGCACGGTTTTACGCTTATTGCCGCCGTTAATCATTCAAGATGATGAGTTGCAAGTGATGCTGGACAAGCTCACAGCGGCATTGCAGCAGGTCTATTCAGCATGCTCGTTGTCGGAGCAGGGTTAAGATCATGACACAGGTATTACGCCACGCTGAGTCATGGATAAGCGCTGAACATACAATATCCAAAGCGGCAATTGCTCAGTCGGACATTCCAAGATCGAATGGATTATTGGATCGGCAACCTGCTGCCATTCAAGCCTACCAGTCTGGGATGCAACAGGCACTACAAGCGGTGAGTCAGTGGCTGACCCAAGAGCGGATGTACGCTGGGTTGCCTGTGACCGCATTACAGGATCAGATTCAACTACAGGTAACCGATCAAGGGCTGGGATTGTCTGCTGCGATTGAGCGTGCTGTAACGGATTATTTACAGCATAGC
>JAYXXU010000435.1:0-5772 GCA_036019135.1 Pseudomonadota bacterium
GTTGTTTCAGGCGTTGCTGAGTTGCGCCGCCACATCCGCCAAGGTTGTAGCGCACCAATACTGACCGCCACCAGACCAATCATCAGTGCAGGGGTCAAAGGCTCATTCAGCAACGGTACGGCCGCCAATGCTGCCAATAGTGGCGCAAGTGCCAATAAACTCCCCACTTTAAACGCCCCCAAACGCTGAATTCCACAAATATAGGTCAACAAGGCCAAAATCACAACAAACCATCCCAGAAACACCGACTGCACAAGGATCTGTGTCCAACTGGCCTCTGCCAAACCCTTTGGCAAAAATAGTAAATAAATGGGAAGATATAAAATCGCTGACCAAATCGCCACCGCGCTCATCGCTGTCCATGGTGGGAATGACCATTTTTTTAAAAAAGCAGAATAAAAGCCCCAAAACCCTGCCGCCATCAAAAAGAACAGATCACCAATGCTCCAATAAAAACTCTGCTCTAGCAGCATAAAGCCCGCCATCCCAAGCAAGCCAAACGCAATCACCAACAAACTGATCTGAATATCCTGACTAAACGCCTCTCCCAGCACCACAAATGCCGCAATCGCCGTCCAAAACGGCAACATGCCATTCAGCCAAATCGCTGCATGTGCAGCAGGTGCATAATCAAAGCCCAAATAAGCCAACGTGGCGTAACATAACCCGCCCATCCATGCCAGCCCGAACAAGCGCCAGTTCAGCAGTTGTCTGAGTTCGCCGCGATAGTATTGAATCGGCAACAGCACCGCAATCGCTGCTGCAAAGCGCAATCCCGAAATATCCCAAGGAGTCAACGCCTGCGTGGTCGCCAAGCGCGACAGCAAGGTAAAACTGCCCCAAATCAGCAAAGTTGCAAAAAGCAATCCATAACCAATCAGACGCTGACGGCGGGCTTCTTCGGCAATCACATGCGGATCAATCGGGGAGGTATTCACGATGAGATGGACGTCATACTGTACTGGAAGCGCGTTGGCGACAAGCTTCGTAGAGTGCCATGCCCGTTGCGACACTGACATTGAGGCTTTGTAGTTGACCCTGCATCGGAATGTAAGCCAACTGGTCACAGCGTTCCTGCGTCAAGCGTCGCATCCCCGTATCCTCTGCACCCATGACAATCGCCAAGCGCCCTGTCAGATTGATTTGATCCAGTGGTTTAGCGCTGTCATCTAACAGTGTCCCGACCACGAAAACCCCTTGGTCTTGCAGGCGTTGTAAGGTACGTGCCAGATTGGTGACTTGTACGAATTTAACCAGCTCCGCGCCCCCTGCCGCGACCTTACGCGCCGTCGGGGTGAGACTCGCTGCCCGATCACGCGGCACAACCACCGCTTGTGCGCCCATCGCTGCCGCCGTCCGAATACACGCCCCCAGATTATGCGGATCGGTCACATTGTCCAGCACCAACAGCAAGACATTCGGGGTTTGCTCTACTAAGTCTTCAAGATCACGTTCATCCAAGCTCGGCACTGGTCGAACCGCAGCCATGATCCCCTGATGCTGCGGATTACCTGCCAGCTTGGCCAGTCCATCTCGACTGGCGGGCTGAATGGCAATGCCATACGGTGCGGCCAGTTTGAGCAACTGCTGAATGCGCTGATCATCTCGCCCCTGCAAGACAAACAAACTTAATACTTGCTCAGGTTGGGTCTGGAGCAACGCTTCAACCGCATGCACCCCATAGTGATATTCTGGCTTGGCCATGACCTCAGTTTCCTCATACAAAAAAATAAAAAGCCCGACGTGGGTCGGACTTTTTGTGGGGTGGGACATGCCAGCACCTCCCACCACCATCATACAATTAAAGCACCGTACAAATGTAACGCCTTAATCGCTGCGCAGGTCGAAACTAGCCTTCAAAGTGACAGACATAGTCAATCGGCTCAAGTGCCTCAATGGTAAACTCAGTCTGTGCGGGGATAAAGAAGAACTGCCCTGCACGAAACAGCTCTCATTCGGTCTGATTCGGTAAGGTCACCCGACACTCACCCGACACAATTTCCATGCGCTCAGGCACTTCGGTTTTAAACGTCACCACTGCGGGCAAAATCACCCCCAGCGTCTTGCGGCTACCATCGTCGAACTGTACGGTGTGGCTAATGCACTTCCCACCAAAATAAATATTGGACTTTTTAAGAACAGTCACTTGATCGAATTGCGCCTGATTCATCGTGTTTGGCTCCATGAGTGAACGCCACATTCTAGCCTAACCCAAGGGCTGCAACCAAGCGATCCATGTCTCAAATTGACTCGATGATTTGTAATCTCAAGCGTAGGTGTTCGGTTCAAGCATGGTGTACCATGCGGACATTCGTCTCTTGATTGTCATCAGGGCTTGCTCCTCATGCTGACCAGTTTAAACCTGAATAATTTTGCACTTGTTGAACAACTTGATCTGGATATTGCCAGTGGCTTTACCGTCCTGACGGGTGAAACAGGCGCAGGCAAATCCATCTTGCTAGACGCCCTTTCAGCCTGCTTGGGTGAACGGGTCGATGCACAAAGCGTGCGTTTTGGGACAGACAAAGCCGACCTCACCGCCACGTTTGAGCTGAGCCAAGCCGACGATGCCGAGCAATGGCTCAAGGCGCGGGAACTACACGATCCACAAGACACTGAACTACGCCTACGCCGTGTGATCCAACACAATGGCCGTAGCAAAGCATGGATCAACGGCCGTCCCGCCAGTCTGGCCGATCTGCGAGAACTGGGACAGTGTTTGGTTCAACTCAATAGCCAACACAGCCAACAACAACTGCTCCAGAGCAATTATGCGCGCGAATGGCTTGATCGTCTGGCTCAACTCGAACCCCAAGCGATCAGCGTACGGCAACACTATCACGACTGGCAGACCCTACTACGCCAACAACAACACATCGAACGCGCCCAAGCACAGCGATTGGCACGCGAGCAGCAACTCAGCCAGCAACTTGAAGAACTCGACAGCATTGTTGGACTAGAATACGACCTGCTCGAACAAGCGCATGACCGACTTAGTCATTTTGATCAGATGATGCAAGACACCGCAGCGATGCTGGATGGCTTAGACGAATCAGAGAACAACCTCGTCCAACAACTCAGCAGCTTACTGCGTCGTGCCGAGGCACAAGCCAGCCGCGACCCTGCACTGGCCAGCACCTATGACCTGATGCACAGCGCACATGCCCTCTTACAAGATGCGGTCAGTGGCCTACGGCAATTTGCCCAAGCCCAAGAACTCGACCCTGCCCAACTCGAACAGCTTGATCAGCAACTGGGCGAATTTCACCGTTTAGCACGAAAGTATCGCGTCCAACCGACCGAGCTTGCCGCACAACAGCGCGACTGGCAGGCCGAACTTGATCAACTAGCACAACTGCCTGATCCAGAACAACTGGCCGCCCAAGTGTTATCCGCCGAAGCCACCTTTCAACAAGTTGCGCAAGCCTTGGATCACACCCGTCAAGCCATCGCACCGACATTGGCTGAACAACTGGCTGAGCAAGTCCGCCCCCTCGCACTGCCTGAGGCGCGCTTTGAGTTTCAGTTTAAGCCGCTGACCCAACCCAGCGCACAAGGGTTATCAGACATCGAGCTGCTGTTTTCGGCCAATCGTGGCATGCCCTTACAACCCTTGGCCAAAGTCGCGTCAGGTGGTGAGTTATCGCGGATTGCCTTGGTCATGCAAGTCATGAATGCCGAATATATCGCTGCACCAACCTTGGTTTTCGATGAGGTCGATGTCGGGATTAGTGGTGGTACAGCCGAAATCGTCGGTCGGCTATTGCGTAAGCTTGGCCAGCAAGTCCAAATCATCTGTATCACCCATCAACCACAAGTGGCCGCCCAAGGTCATCAGCATCTCTTGGTCGAAAAACAACAGGGCGAACAAACTGCCAGCCACCTGCGTGTCCTGAACCATGAGCAACGCGTATTGGAACTGGCGCGCATGTCAGGCGGGGTTGAAATCAACCAAAGCACCCTCAATCATGCCCGACACCTCTTAGCACAATCTACCACCGCCCCAGAATCGACTTGATCACCCATTGCAGAATTGCCCAAATGCACACCGCCTTGCATACTGTCAGTCTGTACGGGCGGGGCATCCTGCTGATCCGCCTACTGAATAACAGGAGCTGAGCCTATGTCTAAATCCTCGCTCACCCATCGCTGCTTGATTGCACCGCCCCAAATGGCAGATCAATTCTTTGAGCGCACCTTGGTTTATATTGCCCGCCATGACGATGAAGGTGCATTAGGCTTAATTATTAACCGCCCCAGCCCCGTACAGATTCGCGAACTCCTGTTGGATTTACAAATGACCGCCGACAGTGTCGCCCCACATGCCGTCTTGCAAGGCGGGCCACTACGACCTGAAGTGGGGTTTGTGATTCATACGGGACACCCAGTCTGGCAGTCCTCGATTGCCGTCAGCGAAAATGTCTGCCTAACCACCAGCAAAGACATCCTTGATGCGATTGCGCACAATGAAGGGGTCGGCAACTACCAAATCATGCTTGGCTACTCTGGCTGGACAGCAGGACAACTCGAAGCCGAAATCAATCGCGGCGATTGGCTGATCTGTGAGCCTGACATGTCGCTGTTATTCGATTTGCCCTATGAGCAACGCTGGGCAGCCGCTGCCGCCAAGATCGGCGTAAATATGGATTGGCTATCACCTGAGATCGGTCATGCTTGAGTCCCCACCTCCTGTTGACTCAGCCGCAACGATCCAAAATCCCACTGTGCAACGGGTCATGGCGTTTGATTTTGGTAGCCAAAAAATGGGTATGGCGTTTGGGCAAGCGCTGACTGGCACAGCCAGCCCGCTGCCCCTCGTCCCAATGAAAGATGGCATTCCAAACTGGGAACACCTGCTCAAGCTGATTCAAACGTGGCAACCTGAAGCCTGTCTGGTCGGCTTGCCCTTGAATATGGATGACTCCGAATCCGAACTCTCTCGCCGCGCTCGCAAATTTGCACGACGCTTACGCCACCAAACCAACCTGCCTGTGTGGATGGTCGATGAGCGATTGTCCACCCGTGATGCACGCGAGCGTGTCGATCAAATCGCACAACATCGACGTGGCCGCCTGCCATCAGCCGATGCCATGGCCGCTGTTCTCTTGGCTGAAACTTGGTTTCGTGAACCGCAAGGAATCCTCCCGTAATGCTGCAACTTGCTCAATCCACCAATCGCTGGGCGCTACGCTTGGTTTATGCGGCCATCGTTGCATTTATGGTCACAGGTACGCTGTATAGCCTGAATATTGCGCGTGACCAAACCCAATTGGCACTGGAATATCTCCCGTTGGCCTTGGTGGTTTGCTCGATGCCTTGTTCGTTGTTTTGTGGTTTTTTATTGGTACGCTTGGGCATCAGCAATGCACGGGTGTTGTTTATGATGTTTATCACGGCCACAGTATTGCTGACATTCAGCAGCTATTTTGGCATGGCCGCATGGCTCGGCATTCCGTTTGTACTGAAGTCTAATCTCAAGAAGTATCAGATGTTTTTGGCGGATAAGGCGGGTTGAGATAGGAGAAAAAAGGAGTGATGTAAAAAGTCAACGCGTTTTGTTATAAAGGCTAGATCACCGACACTGCCCAACATCACCGATCATGATCTCAGAAACCACCGTGCATCGTTGCACCCGTTGCGATTCTACCAACATCTTCAAGAATGGCCACAACAAGAGTGGCAATCCGCAGTTCAGATGTAAAGACTGTGGTCGATCCAGTGTCATCAAACCAAAAGTTAAATATACCGATGAGCAAAAAGAACTGATCATCC
>JAYXXU010000436.1:0-15352 GCA_036019135.1 Pseudomonadota bacterium
CTGTACCTTCAAAGCTGATAAACATCAATTCGCCCCTGTCTGTGCCGCACGCTGACTGCGCAACACCTTCAGGTAAGCAGCAACAGCAGCCTGATGCTCAGCATACGTTCGACTAAATTGATGCCCACCCGTCCCTGTCGCCACGAAATAAAATGCATCACTTTCCGACGGGTGCAAGGTGGCATGAATGGATGCCTGACTGGGCAGCGCAATCGGAGTTGGTGGCAGGCCATTAATCGTGTAGGTGTTATAAGGTGTGGGGGTTTGCAAATCGACCTTGCGAATATTGCCTTGATAAGCATCGCCCATGCCATAAATCACCGTGGGATCGGTCTGCAAACGCATACCAACCTTCAAGCGATTACGGAACACCGCTGAAACATCGAAACGCTCATCAGCAACCCCTGTTTCCTTCTCAACGATGGAGGCCATGATCAGCGCCTCATAAGCCGTCTTATAGGGCAGGTCTGCCGCACGATTGCGCCATTCTTGCTGCAAAATCGCCTGCTGCTTTTGGTACAAATGCTTGAGGATATTAAAATCAGTCTCACCCTGAGCAAAGTAGTATGTCTCAGGGGCAAACCATCCTTCAGGATGCGTTGAGTCAGAGCCAAGCCGAGCCATCAATTCAGCCGCACTCACGCCCTGTAAGGTTTGGGTGACACCTTCATCCGCCGCCAGCCGATCACGCAACTGCTTAAACGTCGTCCCTTCAATCACCGTGACCCGCACCATTTGCGCCATACTGCCATCAGACAAATGATGCAGTAGCGCACGTACACTCATGCCCGCCTCGACCTGATACACCCCTGCTTTAAGGCTATCACTGACAAACCAACGCTGATACAGCTTGACGATCAAGGGATAACGAATCTGTTCGCGTTGATCCAAATCCCGAATCAGCGCCGAATAGGTATACCCTTCTGGAATTCTCAGCACTTGTGCACTGTTGGGCATCGGACGGTATAAACTCTGCCACACCAACCCACCTGCCAGCAAAAAAGCCAAACAACAGGCCAAAAACAACCCCGTACCGAGCCGCCAACCTTGATGAGGAGCTTTGGCAGGTGAACGTGGCGAGGTCGCTGATTTGGGCTTTGGTTTTGGCATGGAATGGGTCTGTTGGCATTTGGGCGCGTCAGGATAGAAGATCTGCCAGCAAACTGTCTACAGGCTTTGTCTGCAAAGCGCGACCATCTAAGCGCTTGACCGCCAAGATTCCCGTGATTGCATTACAAAAAAACAAGGCTTGAATCTGGTCAGCTTGTGTAGAGGGAATATCCAGCTGATCAAATACAATTCGTCGATGCTGCATCCGCTGCATGATTTCGGTACGCATGACCCCTGCCACACCTGCACGATCTAGCCGAGGTGTCACCCATTGTCCATCAATCAACAGCCAACAGTTGCTCTGAACACCCTCAATGATCCGCCCATCTAGATCACAGACCAAGGCTTCAGGCCATGACGTACTAGCCAGTGCCTGACGTAGCAACACCTGCTCCAATCGATTCAGGGTTTTTAAGCCGACCAATGCTGTCATCGGATAACCGATTTGATGCTGCTGCAAAATCCCAGACTCAATCTGATCTGCCACGAACAATCCATTCAGTTGAGACTCAGCCACCATCGGACTGGAGATCAACTGATAATAAATCTGTGCAGGTTGATTGGGTGGCAAGTACCCTCTGGCACTTTCGCCACGACTAATTATGATCTTTAAAGTGCCATGCTGAAGCTGTTGTGCATATAACGCTGTATAGCGTCGCACTTCCGCCAAATCAAATTGCAGCCCCAAACGCTGCCGTGCCAATAACAAACGTGCCTGATGTTGCGGCCAGAGCCTCGGCTGTCCTAACCGTACTCGCACGCTAGTAAACACCCCATCACCATACAAAAACGCACGATCATTTGGCGAAATCTGAGTACACAACACACCCTGACAAAATGTTTGCATTCGTCACCTGTGGCCATCTACGCTTAAGTTTGCGGCGGCTCCTGATACGGCATTGCCGTCATACTACCTGTGGTAGGATCGCGAACCAAACGACTATCTTGTAAAATTCGTCCCATCCCCAGCACCATCACCCGTTCGGCAGTTGCAATCGTTTCGGGGCGATGCGCCACGATCAAGCGTGTGATTTTTAAACTATTGATCGCCGCATTCACCTGATGCTCACGTTCGACATCCAAATGACTGGTGGCTTCATCTAGCACCAAAATCGACGGCTGCTTGTACAAAGCACGGGCTAACAATACCCGTTGTTTCTGCCCACCTGACAGCACTGTCCCCATATCACCCACCAAGGTGTTATAGCGCATCGGTTTGGCTTGAATATCATCATGAATAGCCGCCAATTTTGCTGACTGCTCAATCCGCGCAAAATCAGATTGTGGATCAAAGAAACTAATATTATCCGATAGCGATCCCGCAAACAGTACATCGTCTTGCATGACCGTACCCACCATACTCCGCAAAGTCTCCAGACCCAACGCATCCATGGGAATACCACCAATCTTAATCTCACCCTCCGTCGGGGGCAAAATCCCCAACAAAATATTAATCAGGGTGGATTTACCGCAGCCCGAGGGACCAACGAAAGCGACCGATTGACCCGCAGGAATCTTGAATGACACACCATCCAACACCCAAGGCTCATGTTCACTATAACGAAATCGCAGATTGGTCACTTCAATGCTAGGCGCTACTTGCTGATTTTCGAAGCTCACTGCGCCTGATTGTGACAACTGTTCGGTCTCTGTTAGCACAATATCCGACAGTCGCTCAGACTGAATACGTAACATTTTCAGCTCAACGAATTTATCAATCAGACCACCAACGCGCCCGCCAAACATGCCCTTATAAGACATAAAAGCAATCAGCACCCCAACGGTAAAATCGCCATTCATCACCATCGTAGCACCCAGCCAGATAATAATGATGTTTTCAATCCCAAAAATCAGCCCATTGACCAAGCCATACCAAATCCCCAGTTTAGCCCCGCGCAATCCCGCATTGATTTCATCAACCATCAAGGCCAACCAAGACGCACGACGCTCCTCTTGCCGACCAAACAGCTTAATCGCGCGCGCGCCACGAATGGTCTCTAGAAAGTGACTGCTTTGCTTAGCTGAATGGACAATTTGCTCTTCCGTGGCCAACCGCAATGGCCGATACCAAATCCAACGCACTAAGGCATACAGTGTCATCGCTGCAATCGACACCCAAGCCAAATCAGGCGCATACAAAAACATCATGAACACGACCAGCACAGTCATCAAGCCGTCCAAAATCGCGGCCAAAAACGTGGTGGTTAGCGTATTTTGGATGGCATCAATTGACCCAAAGCGGGACACAATATCGCCCAAATGCCGTCGATTAAAATAATCAACAGGTAAATGAATCAGATGAGTAAATACGTTAGCACGCCATTGCACACTTAAAGTCGTACCAAAATACAAAATCACCCAACTGCGCAAAGTCGAAATCGCTTGTTGCACCAACATCAACAAGAAAAACCCTATCGCCAGCAGGGTCAACAAATCCCCATCTCGCGATGGAATCACATTGTCTAAGACCCATTGCATAAACAATGGACTGGTCAGTGCAAACACCTCCAGCACCAGTGCCAGCAACAGGATCTGCACCATTGAGCCACGTAGACCCTTGATCTGCCCCATCAATTGCCGTAACTTGATGGTCTGAACTTGCTTATCTTCCTCAAAACCCGCCGCAGGCCATAGCTCCAATGCCACACCCGTAAACGCTTTACCAACCTCGTCCAAGCTCAGCCGACGCTCCCCCATCGCGGGATCATGCACAATCGCCTGACGGCCACTGACCGATTTGAGCACCACAAAGTGATTAAAGTTCCAATGCAAAATACACGGCATTTTGAGCTGATCGATGTCTTCTAACAGCAACTTCACAGGGCGTGTGGCCAGTTTTAACTCACTGGCGATTCGAATCAAATGATTCAGTTTTGCACCATGCAGTGATACTGGAAAGCGACGACGCAGCGTGGCCACATCAGTACGATAACCATGGTAACTCGCCACCATCGCAATACACGCTACACCACACTCTGTTGCTTCGGTTTGCAACAAAACAGGCAGCTTGCCAGCACTACTAAACGCGAGTTGATCAATTAAAGACATAGGAAAATTCCGGTATCAGCGCAACAGTGACGGCTTAGAAACGACCTGAAATCGTATACAGCGGCTCAAGTATCCATTCATATAAACGACGACGCTCTTGTAAAATATCAGCCTCTAGCACCATCCCTGCCTGCAATGGCTTGGCTTGCCCATAAGCAGTAATCGACTGCTGATCTAATGTGACCTGTATTCGATATACAGGCTCATTCGATGCCTGTAACGCCTGACTCAGCACCAACCCATTGCTGGCGTATTCGGCAGGACTCAGCGCTGTTCTAGAAATATTCGATACTATACCGCGGGCTTGACCAAACTTCTGATACGGAAAGGCTTGATAACGCAACATCACTGTCTGACCCTCACGCACAAAACCCATCGCCTGACTCGGCACATAAAGCTGTGCCTCTAGTGCACTGTCTTTGGGTACAATCGCCAGCATTGGACGCATCGGATCTGCCACCTGTCCAACTTCTGCCAAAATATTGGTCGCTACGCCTGACTCAGGCGCCAATACGCGCAAGGTTCGGCGTGCTTCACTTTCTGTCAACTCTTGTTCAGTTTGGGTCAAAATTCGATCCAACTGAGCAATCAAACTTTGTTGACGCAGTGGCAACATGTCCAATTCATTTTGTTGACGTTGAAGCTCAGACGACAGCGTCGTACGCTCACGCTGTAAGGCTTGTAGCCGACTGTTTTGATCTAACAATTGCTCTTGTTGTTGTTGCAGTTGCTCTTGCGAAGCAAAGCCCTGCCGAGACAAACTTTGATAGCGCTCTACTGCTTTTTTCGACAAACTAACACGACGCTGTTGCTCATCTATCAAATAATCTAACTGCCCCAACTCACGCTGCAAACTGGCGACGCGATTTTGCTGTTGGGTTTGCTCATCACGATGCACATGTCGGGTTTTTTCGATTTCGATTTGTAAGGATTGGGCACGCTCTGTCACTTGCTGACTGATCTGCGCTTGCACAGCTTGCCCTTGTGAACCTGTACGCTCACTTGAGATCACATACAATACATCACCACGTTGCACCGACTGGCCTTCTTGTGCATTGCGCTCAATCACAATACCAGTCTGAATCGGAAACACTCGCACCAACCCTTGGATTGGCATCAACTGCCCCGTCACTGACGTACGACGGGTATAATTACCAAAATAAAATAACGCAACCAACAACAGTCCCAAAATCACCGATACCGTCGTAATCACCGTGAATGAAAAAGGACGGATCAGCACAATTCGACCGAGGCTTGATGTTTGCTGAGCATCAATCGCTTGCTGTCGAAATAGACTGGTTTTTTGGGAATCAGGAGATGGAGACTCTGGCATATCGCCTCAAAATGGTGCTGAACCTAACTGTGGTTTTAAAAATAACATGCGCTTTGGCTAAAAAGCTCAGTCGCCGTATGACGACTGAGCTGACTTATCACCCGAAACACGATGGGTTTTAGCCTCCAACAGGTGGCTCAACAGGTGGGCAAGCTGGCGGTGGCGGTGGGCAAACTGGTTTTGGTGGTGGGCAAACTGGCTGCGGCGGTGGGCAATAGCTCACTGGCTTGCAATAAACTGGCTGGCAATAAACTGGTTTGAATAGTGACAACAGACTAAAGAAAAAGAAACCACCAGAGACTTCTTCGACTTCGTGGGTGCTAAGTTCTTGAATGGAGTTGCGCATGGGACTCGACCTTTTACTGAAAACAGGGGGTTGATGATCTAAGTGATAAACCATCGCTCGGTCGGTTTCCTTACCTAGAGATCAAACCAGACTGTCAACTGTAGGTACACAGTGTTACGACTGACCGCATTTCTCAATAACAGACATCATCCCGATGTTTATGAGAACTGGTTGGCATTACGATGTTCCATAATGGGGCAACGCTGGCAAAATTATCGTCTTTGGCACAGGCTGTCAACCCTAAAAAAAACGATATATCATTGGAAAAATAGATTATTTTTCAAAAAAAACTCAAGCGTAAAAAGTCGATAGCCCTTCTCATCATCTTAACCTATAGAATCAACCATTCATCCATTTTTAAGATCAACATCTGCCAAGTTCTTTAGCAAATCTTCATATATTTTTTTATGCTAAAACAATCAAAAAAAATTCACTATAAAGAATAAAGATAAGCCGCTAGGATAGTCAGCATTGCACACGTGATACGGTCGCTGACTATGAACTTTCAACAACTTCGCATCATTCGTGAAACGATTCGCCAAGATTTCAACCTCACAGCCGCCTCGAATGCCTTACATACATCACAATCTGGCGTGAGCAAGCATATCCGTGATCTCGAAGACGAATTGGGCGTACAACTGTTTATTCGTAAAGGTAAGCGATTGCTGGGGCTGACCGATGCTGGTCGTGCTTTGGCCGCAATTGTTGAGCGGATGCTGAATGATGCCAAAAACTTAAAACAACTGGCAGATGAGTTTACACGGTTTGACGAGGGAGAGTTGACCATTGCAGCCACCCACACACAGGCGCGCTATGTATTGCCACCAATTGTGGCGCGATTTAAAGCCGCCTTCCCCAAAGTACATTTGATTTTGCAACAAGCTAGCCCGACCGAGATCACCGACATGTTGTTACGCGGTGATGCAGATATTGGCATTGCGACCGAGTCACTGAGCAGTGAGGCCGACTTATTCGGTCTGCCGTATTATCATTGGCGACATAGTGTAATTGTACCGCAGGGGCATCCTCTGTCTCACTTTCAAACAGTCACCCTAGATGAGCTGGCCAAATGGCCGTTAATTACCTATCACGGGGGATTCACTGGCCGCTCCAAGATTGACGATACGTTCAAACAAGCTCATTTAACTCCCGATATTGTGTTGTCTGCACTAGATGCAGATGTGATTAAAACCTATGTTGAGCTGGGCATGGGGGTTGGGATTATTTCGTCGATTGCCTTTGATTCGGAACGAGATCGACGGCTACATCAGTTGGATATTGATTTATTCGGTGAAAATACCACTTGGATTGCGATTCGGCGTGGACATCTACTGCGGGGGTTTGCCTATCAGTTTGTTTCACTCTGCTCACCCGATCTCGACTTAGAGGGGTTACGCCAAGCAGCTTATGATCCAAACAGTGAGGATTAACGCTCATGTCACCATATACGGCAGACCGATCTCTGCCGTATTGGTCACGCGCCATGCATGCACACCTCTCATGCAAGGCCAGACACACATATTAAAATTAACGTTTTTTAGAATCAGTCGTTATAGAATCAGCCGCTCAACACCTACCCACACCTATATCGAGTAGCAATGTCAAATGGCTGAATCCAAACTTCCTCGACCTGAGTCGGAAGAGCAATCGAACTCCGACAGCAACCCCACCCTCAAAAAAAGCGATGATCCAGAGCTACAAAAATACGAACGCCTCAAAGAAAAGCTGCGCTATAAGCGTGCCAGACGCGAGTCGGAGCGCAAAATCAATCATAAAGAAGTACGGCTGAGCATTGAAGCAGGCGCACTCCCGTCCAAGACATTCTATATTATGAACAGCCTATCTGCCGTCATTGCAGGTTATGGGTTATTGGCAAATTCACCTGCGGTAGTGATTGGTGCGATGTTGGTGGCGATGATGCTAGGCCCAATTTCTGGGGTTGCACTGGCGCTGATTGACTATCGTGTCTTGTTACTGCGCACCTCTTTGCTAACCCTATGTGGTGGCTTAAGTGTGGTCATTGGTGTGGGCATCGTGTTGGGGATCGTACATCACGATTTGCCCATGACCGCTGAAATCATGGCGCGGACGCAACCCAATGTGATGGATCTGATGATTGCCTTAGCGGGCGGGGCGGCAGGGGCTTTTGCGTCCATTTCAACCCGCTTATCAGTTGCGGTGGTTGGAGTTGCGGTTGCAACCGCTTTGGTTCCACCATTGGTTGCTGGGGGAATTCTGCTGGCGCATTTTGACTGGAGCAATGCATTTGGCGCATTACTGCTGGCCTTCGTCAACATGGTTGCTATCCAATTTAGCTCTTCGCTGGTACTGTGGATTGCTGGGTTTCGACGGCTAGGCGATGAAGAACTGGCCAACACACATTTGGCCTTCGTCAAACGCAACATCGTCAGCTTGCTCCTACTGACCGCGCTTGGGATTTATTTGACACTCAACTTGCTCGGATCGATGGCACAACAGCGCTACCAGAGCACCGTAGCACAGCAGCTCAACCAAGCGCTACAACAGGGCAATAATGTGCTAATCACTACACAGTTTGTGCGCCAAGATCAGATCATGCTGGTACGCGCCGTGCTGCGCGGTGATCAAGCTCCCACACCTAATCAGGTACAACAGATCGAGCAAGCGTTACCACAATCACCGAGTGGGCGAGCCACCCGTGTCCAAGTGCGATTCGTGCCCGTACAGATTATTCAAGCCCCTGATCTGGGAGAACAGCCGCTGAAGCAACAAGAGGCTAAGCAGCTTGGCCAGCGAGAATTGGAGCAAATCATCCAACAATAATCTGATCAGTGATTCTGAAAGCCTTGTTGCCGCCATGCTTCATACACCATGACGGCAACACTGTTCGAGAGATTTAAGCTACGCGATTCTGGCTGCATCGGCAGACGCAACCAATCCGTTGCTACAAACTGCTCCCGTACATCCTGCGGTAATCCACTGGTTTCTGAACCAAATAAAAATGCCACAGGACGATTCAACTGCTGCTCAAACGGCGACGACTGCCCCTTCGTGGTCAACGGAAAAATCGCCTGAACGCCTTGATCCTGCAATTGCTGCAAGCAATCAGTTAAATTTGACCAGACTTGCATTTTTGCCCATTCGTGATAATCCAAGCCTGCGCGTTTGAGCATTTTATCCTCAAGGCTAAATCCCAACGGCTCAATCAAATGCAACTGCGCGCCCGTATTGGCACACAATCGAATGATATTGCCAGTATTGGCAGGAATTTCAGGCTGAAACAGAATCACATGAATCATAGATATACACTTTTTTGGTTAAACAAAACCCGCTGAGTTTAGCGGGTTTTGTGACTGATTCGACCAAGATTACATCGTCTTTTTTGCAGCAGCGAATCGCTTGTTCACTTCATTCCAGTTCACGACGCTCCACCATGCCTTGCTATAGTCGCCACGCTTATTTTGGTATTTGAGATAGTACGCATGCTCCCAAACATCCAGTGCCAAAATTGGCGTGCCTTTCACCTCAACCACGTCCATCAATGGATTGTCTTGATTGGCGGTCGAGGTGACTGCCAATTGGCCGTCGGGTGTAACAATCAACCATGCCCAACCTGAACCGAAGCGCGTTGCCGCCGCCGCATTGAACTGCTCTTGTAGCTTGGCTAAACTGCCAAAATCCGCATCAATCTGTTGAGCCAACGCCTCACTGGGCTGACCCGTTTGATCCGTTGGCGCCATCACTTGCCAAAACAATGTATGGTTGTAATGCCCACCACCGTTGTTACGCACCGCTGAGTTATAGGTCGAAATCTTGGGCATCACCTGCTCAATCGGCAACTGAGCCAGTTCTGGATACTCAGCAATTTGTGTATTGAGGTTGGTTACATAGGCTTGATGATGCTTACCATAATGGATATTCATGGTTTCAACATCAATCACTGGCTCCAATGCATCTGCCGCATAGGGCAAAGGGGCAAGCTGATACTCAGCAAACGCTTGGCTTGCCAGCAATAATCCGATCATCGGCAGGAACTTGATACGCATTTGATTAACTCCAACGTCCTTCAGGGCAGCGCTATTATGACCCAATATGACAGTATCATGACCAGCAGTCACAGCACTCAAACAACAAAACGGCCACAAGAAGTGGCCGTTTGAGTGCAAGGCATCGTGTCTGATTATAAACGAACCAATTCAGCAACCTGCTCAACCACAGCCTCAAGGCTTTGACCACTGACTAACGTATCTGCCAGCTCTGGCGTACCCACCAAGAACGTCACACCCGTTGACTGCACCAAAGCCACATCATCGGCACTGGCAGTAGACTTGGCAATCGCCACAATCCCTTGTTGGAACAGCGCACGCTGCAACTGATCGACTTGCTCGAACCAACGAGCCTCTAAAGCAATCACTGCGGGTTTTTGACCTAGCCGTGCTGCACGCTCTTCAGCAGTGACTTGGGTCTGTTGCACGCTGGGTCGTTCAGCGGCTTCAATCATCCCCGCCCCAATCGTGATGTTCGACAAACGATCAATCATGATCATCGCGCCCGTCAAACGACTGTCTTGATAACGGTCAAATGCAACGGGGCGATCAAACTCAATCACCACATCGGCGATCCCGTTTAGCTCCACCTCATCTGCGGGCAAGTGTGCCAAGGTGTTCACATCAATCCGATAATTAATCTGGCTGACTCGACCTGGTACGCTTTGTGTGCCAACTTTGAAATCGTACAGCTTGCCTTTGACCAGAGGATGCTCTGTCATCCACACTACAGTTGCACGTACCGCGCTCGACAACGATGGGGTATAACCTGCATGGGTCAGCATATCACCGCGACTGATGTCGATCTCATCGGTCAACGTCAATGTCACCGCTTGACCGACACGTGCTGACGTCAAATCTCCATCATAGGTCACGATCCGCTCAACCGTGCTGGTCTTACCCGAAGGTAGTGCCATCACCTGATCACCGACACGCACTGTGCCTGCCGCAACTGTACCTGCAAAGCCACGGAAGTCTAGGTTTGGACGATTGACGTACTGAACGGGAAAACGAAAATCCGCTTGTGTCACATCACGATTGATTTGAACGGTTTCCAGAATACTCATCAAGGTTTGACCCTGATACCAAGGCATCTCCGCCGACAGATTGACTACGTTATCGCCACGCAAGGCGGACAATGGCACAAACTGAATATCCGCAGGCTTACGACTACCCAACTGCTCTGCAAAAGCCAAATAATCAGCCTGAATCTCATCAAAGCGCTCAGCCGAAAATCCCACCAAATCCATCTTATTGACCGCAACCACGATATGCTGAATCCCCAATAACCCAGCAATATAACTGTGCCGACGGGTTTGGGTCTGTACGCCATAACGTGCATCAATCAAGATGATCGCCAGATCACAGGTCGATGCACCTGTGGCCATATTGCGCGTGTACTGCTCATGGCCAGGAGTATCGGCAATAATGAACTTACGCTTTTCGGTCGAAAAATACCGATAGGCCACATCAATGGTAATGCCCTGCTCGCGCTCTGCCTGCAAGCCATCGACTAGCAACGCCAAATCGGGCGCATCGCCCTGCGTGCCTGATTTTTTGCTATCGCGGGTGACCGCCTCCAACTGATCCTCATAAATCAGCTTGGAATCGTACAGCAAGCGCCCAATCAAGGTACTTTTGCCATCATCGACATTGCCACAGGTCAAAAACCGCAGCATGTCTTTGTTTTCGTGTTGCTTTAAATACGCCAAAATATCTTGGCTAATCAAATCTGACTGGTGTGACATCCAATAAACTCCAAAAAATCTGCTCAATACGGGTCATACAACCGAAAAGACGCTTAGAAGTAACCTTCTTGCTTTTTCTTTTCCATTGAGCCAGACGAATCATGGTCAATCACCCGCCCCTGACGCTCTGAACTGGTGGTCAGCAGCATCTCTTGGATAATATCAGGCAACGTCGCAGCTTCAGACTCAACAGCACCTGTTAATGGATAACACCCTAACGTCCGAAAGCGCACAAACTTCATTTCAGGCACTTCGCCATCATTCAATGGCATCCGATCATCATCCACCATAATCATCGTGCCACCACGACTGACCACAGGGCGTTCGGCTGCAAAGTACAGTGGCACAATTGGAATATCTTCCAAAAAGATATACTGCCAAATATCCAGCTCAGTCCAGTTAGACAAGGGAAAGACCCGAATGCTTTCGCCTTTATTGACCTTACCGTTATAGATATTCCACAGTTCTGGCCGCTGGTTTTTGGGATCCCAACGGTGTTGCTGATCACGGAAAGAATAAACCCGCTCTTTGGCACGGGATTTTTCTTCATCACGGCGCGCGCCACCAAATGCCGCATCAAACTGATACTTATCCAAGGCTTGCTTTAGTCCTTGGGTTTTCATCACGTCAGTGTGCTTGGCGCTGCCATGCGTAAAGGGGTTAATCCCTTGCGCCACACCATCTGGGTTTTTATGTACGATCAGCTCAAGCCCGAGTTTGGCGACCAACTCATCGCGGAAGCGATACATTTCTTTGAACTTCCAGCCTGTGTCCACATGCATCAGCGGAAATGGTGGCTTACCCGGATAGAAGGCTTTCATCGCCAGATGCAGCATGACCGCAGAATCCTTACCAATCGAATACAGCATCACCGGATTGTCGAACTCGGCGGCCACTTCACGGATGATATGAATACTCTCAGCCTCAAGCTGCTTGAGATGGGTTAGTCGTTCCTCAGTCATGAATCTACTCAGCACACGGTCGGTATTTTAGACGCGATACTTTAGCATTTTTTTAGGTCAAAAATTTCGGCTTCTAATCGCAGGTTCAGCGATTTTCTGCATATACTTATCAGATTAACTGATACTCATCTGAGCAAGGCATCATCAAGCACCGCATGTAAAAACAATGTTGGGCTGCATTTACAGTATAATCGCCCACTGATTGGGGTGAGAGGTGTGCAGACGGCAATGGCAAATGTTCCTGAATATGGCTTACTGGCATTGTGTCGGGCAGGCTTCGAGGTCGAGTGTGCTGAAGAGCTACAGCTGCATGCCACTGACCACGGCAATACAGCCTTTGAAAAACAATCGGGGCTCGTACGTTGGATTGGCTCAGCACAGCGCTGGCCAACCACTCAACAATTGATTTTTAGCCGTCAACTGATGCGCTTGCTCAAGCCAAAATCCATCACACTGGACGAAACCAATCGGATCGAGTCATTGCTTGGTCATCTGCAAGGCATGTCTTTTAGTGCGATTTATTTGGATCATCCAGACACCAACGATGGCAAGTCTTTGGCACGACTCTTTGAAAAACTACAAAAACCATTGCTATCGGCAGCCAGCAAGGTCGGTGTGCTAGATCGCAGCGTACCAACACGCCTGCATCTGGTGTTTTTAGATGGCAAGACGGTTTGGTTGGCGACCAGCCGAGCAGGTCAAACTCTCAAATGGCCGATGGGAATCCCTCGGCTCAAAATGCCCAAAGACGCGCCGAGTCGCTCGACCTTAAAATTGGCTGAAGCGTTTGAGTTCTTTATGGACAAAGATGAACAGGCTGAGTGGTTGCGCGAAGGTCTAACTGCTGTCGATCTCGGTGCTTGCCCAGGAGGCTGGACATACCAATTGGTTAAACATGGTATTCAGGTCACCGCGATTGATAATGGCGCGATTGATACAGCATTGATGGAGACAGGATTGGTTGAGCATGAGCAGGCTGACGGTTTTGTGTGGAGACCAAAACGCAAAGTACACTGGCTGGTCTGTGATATGGTGGAAAAACCCGCGCGCGTTGCCGACCTAATCGGCGATTGGTTAGCCACGGGTGATGCTGAGCGTGCCATGTTTAACCTAAAGCTGCCGATGAAAAAACGTCTGGAAGAGGTCGAATTTTGTCAGCACTTGATTGAAGATGCTGTCGAAAAATCAGGCAAAAAGCTACAACACTTACAGTTCCGTCAGCTCTATCACGACCGTGAAGAAGTGACGGGGTATGCTGTCGTTACGTCTTAATAACCATTGCACAGCAGCCCCACTGGACTTGCTGTGCCCACTCATTTTTTATAGATAACGCAAAACCTCATGCCGCACTTGCTGCGCATTTGGCATGCGTCGCCCATCAAAACGGATTAACGGCAGACCTGCACTCTCAATCGCTTTGGTCTTTTTTTGATCTGCACGTTTGCGTTCAGGTTTTTCGTGTGTCCAATCATCCAACTCAATCACTGCAATCACAGTCTGTGCATCGCGATCAACCAGCACATAATCGGCACTCATCCGACAAATACGATTAAACCAAAAAGCCGTCTCTTGTGGATCGTTACATGTAATTAGGCGTGACAATTGAACCTGTGCAAAAATCAGGTGATCGGGCATAGCTTCTTGCAATAACGCAAAAAACCGCACCTCACTATCAGTCATAAATGGCATCGGCTCAAATGGCCATACAGCCAAATCATCGCCACGAACAGGCGCGCGCGCGCTAGTAGCGGCTGGAGGAGTTTGGTTACGAGTCGAGCATCGTCCAGAAAGCAAAAACGCAGCGATGACCGCTGCGCATGCGATTAGGATGTAGGTGGCTGCCAATTGAGTACCCATGCAGAGTTAATATTCAGCTTGGGATCTTGATTGACTTTATTGCGTAAATCCAGCGCCGCATCACGATCTCTGGCAGGACCGACCAAAATTCGTACGCCCCGCGTGGTTTGACTGGTACGTACAGGATATCCTTGGGCTTTAAGCTTGGCGGCCATGGCTTGCGCACGCTCATCATCCGCAGCAATCGCCACCTGCACCATCCATGCCTGATTGGTGGGGGTCTCTGTTTTGGACTCAGTTTTTTTAGTCTCTGCTCTAGGCTTGGCTTGACCCGCTGCTTCGGCAATCGGCTGCCAGTTGATCGCCCACGCCCCTTTGATATTAACGCGTGGATCTTGATTGACCTTTTCGCTTAACGCCAAGGCTGCCGCACGGCCTTTTTCGGGGCCGATCAAGACACGAACACCACGACTAGTTTGACTGGTCTGCGCAGGATAGCCTTGTGCCTTGAGCTTGGCCACGACGGCATCGGCGGCAGCTTGATCTTTCGCCATCGCCGCTTGTACCATCCACGGCTGATTGGTCGCTTCTAGCACGGCGCGCGCGCGCTCTGCTTCAAGTTTTTTATTGGCAGCTTCCAAGGCTTTTTTGGCATCTGCATCTGCCTTGGCCTGTTCAGCAGCTTTTTTACGGGCATCCTCTTCTGCTTTTTTAGCTTGCTCTTGCTCACGCTTGGCCTGCTCTTTGGCTTCACGTGCTTCATCTTCTTTTTTCTGCTGCGCTGCTAACGCTTCTTCTTTTTTGCGTAGCTCCGCCAAACGCTTTTCTTCTTCACGTTTGACTTTTTCGGCAGCGAGGCGCTCTTGTTCACGCTTTTCTTGCTCAGCTTGCAAGTCCAAACGAGCTTGCTTGGCCTCTTCGGCACGGAGCTTGGCTTGTTCTGCTTCGAGCAAGGCTTTGAATGCCTTGGTCACCACGCGGGC
>JAYXXU010000437.1:0-5425 GCA_036019135.1 Pseudomonadota bacterium
AAACTCATTGGTGGAGTCATCAATGTTTTGTGCCAATTCTGCCGCTTTCTTTTGCTCCATCAATGAAATGGCCAGCATGAATTGGCGCTTCCATGCGGGGAGCGTCAGCACACGCACATTATGGAATTTTTCGACCAGTGTTTGGTTGTTGTGCTGAATCATCCGAATCATTGGCAGCGTTTGCATGGCTGACATTTGTAGGGCATTCAAGTCACCCACTCGCTTATCTAGGCGAACGGCCAATTGCTTAAGGTCACTGATTTCTTGGGCTTGCTGTGGACTGGGATTCAGGCTGCTGAGCTGCTTGTGTTGAATCAGTTGCTCAAGCTCTGCCAGCTTGATTTTACCTGTGACAATCGACACCCCAAGCATTTCGAATTCTTGCAGCGTATGACCGAACATTTGTTCGAGCATTTGGTTGCGGCTGCTCAGTGAGCGTTCGCCATTCGATAGCTCTTGCATGATTTTTTGAATGTGGGTGTCAACGCTTTGAAACTTTAATACAAAATTTTCTTTATTATTTTTCATGCGATTCAAAAAACCACCGATCAATGGGATTTTTGAGCGCTGTTCGG
The DNA here is from genome assembly GCA_036019135.1 of Pseudomonadota bacterium. GTDB lineage: Bacteria > Pseudomonadota > Gammaproteobacteria > Pseudomonadales > Moraxellaceae > JAYXXU01. The sequence continues at coordinate 576 of JAYXXU010000437.1, forward strand.
TCAGTTCAGATAGATTCAGTGAGCGGGCTTGTACCACGACCTCGCCAAGCTTACCGCCCATTTCATCTAAGTCGCTTTGTTTGACTTGTTTTAGAATATGGTCGGAGTATTGCGCGATACTTTGCCCGCTTTGGCGACCCAGTTCGCTCAGTTGATTTGGGTTATTAATCAGATCTAGCCCGTTAACCATCTGTCGTACTTGATCACTAAGGTGGGCAGGCAGTTGTAGTGCTGCCAATTCACGCTGAATATCAGCATCGGTTTGGATCGGTTGTTGTGGGGTCAGTGCTGCCGTAGCGGGTGGTTGGTGTTGCGGGGTGGGTTGAGCAACGCTCAGTGGTGATGGGTTGAGACTTTGTAATGCTGGGGCACTGGGGTTAGCCATCGGATCAGCCACTGTAATGGGCTGGGTATTGCTCTGTGATGCGGTTTGCGGTTGAGCTTGGGGGGTGCCATTACTGTCAGTGCTATTCGACTGATTGGCGAATGGTGAGGTTGGTTTAAATCCACTCATGAGTCATGTCCTATGCTGAACTGTTTGATTTTGGGGTGTTGTTCGCTGAGCGTGCCAGCACTTGGATAAACTGCTGCTGGACATTGAGTAGGGCATCTAGCCCATCGGCAGAGTTGCCTTGATTGGCGAGCATCGCACTGCACTGCTGTTGCCACAGCGGAAAAATCACCTGTTGCACATTGTTAAGCCGCTCTTGCAGTTGGTAGAGTTGTTCAATCGACAGGCCGATTTGTTTGACCTGTAGACCAGTGGACTCTGCCAATGCCCGTAAGCTGGCCAAGCGCCGCGACAGTTTGGCCTCGCGGCTTTCTTCCCATGCTGGACTGTGCTGAACGGGATGATCTTCAAGATGCAGCAGCACTGCTGCACTGAGTTCATCGAATTGCAGTAAGGTGCGTTCTGTGCGTTGTTGCAATTCGGTCAGTTGTTGGCGCAGGCGGGGCAGTTGTTGGGCAAGAGGTTTTAAGCCGTCAAGCAGCCGATTTAGGGCGGCACGGGTCAGTAAGTAGCGCTCTTGTGTCAACGTGGCATTCGGTTGCTGCTGTCCCATCAGGCGGTTCAGCCAGCCGACTTTTTGTTGAAACGGTGCGGCAAAGCCTTCTAGCGTTGCAATGATCCGTGCAAGAAGCTGACGAATCTCAATCAGTGTTGGATGTAGCATGAGGTTGGCCGCTTGATCAATCGCTTGGCTCAAGATTTGAGCCTGCTCTTGTCCAATCGCCAATGCTTGCGTGCTATTTAATTCCAGCAATTGTTGCATCAGTCGTTCAATTCTTGCCGCACTATTGGGTTGTAGGTTCAAGTGGGTCAAGGCTTGCACGCGTGCTGTGATTTGCGGATTGGCAGTGCGGGTGACTGCGCCTGCAAATAGCGGGGCAGGTTGTGCCACCGCAGGTTCAGCGGATGCTTGATTGGCTTGATGCGGCGAAGGAAAGCGCTTGATGCTCATAGCAGTCCTGTTTTAGAGGTAACCCTGAAGGAATGCCCCTAAATCGAGGTTATAACCTGCTCCAATCGCGTGAAACTCAAATTCGCCGCTGGCATTTTTAATGATCGAGCCGACTTGTAGTGCTGTTTCACTGCCAAACTCGGCATCCAAGTCGTATTCACAGAGCAGCTCGCCACTATCGGCATTATACAGCTTGATATAGGCTTCACGAAGCTGACCAAATTTGTGCCCACGCGCAGCGGCATCATGAATCGTGATGACGAAAGAAATCTCCCGTATATCCAGCTCCAAGCGAGTCAGATCAACCTGTAACGTTTCATCATCGCCTTCCGCTGCTCCTGTGCGATTGTCGCCTGAGTGTACGACACTCCCATTCGGTGTTTTGAGGTTGTTAAAAAATACCAAATGTTGTTCGCTAAGCAGTTTTGGCTCGTTTTGAGCGTTTAGACGGCAAACAAATGCAGAGACATCCAAATCGATTGCTGGTGTGGTGGTGGCCATTTCCCAGCCCAAACCGACACGTACACGTTGCAGGCTGGGGGTTTGTTTATTCAGATTGATACTGCTGCCTTTGGTTAAATTAATGGCCATCTAACATGCGCTCCTGTGCTGTGTTGAACTGCCCAAAATAAGTCCGACAGTTTGAGCCGAACATAGCACAAAAATAGCGAATATTCAGGTGACGGTCTGTGACGGATTGTCGATTTAATAGAATTTTAGGCGATAGAATCATCATCTTCAGGAAACTGAGTTTCCCAGAGGTCTTCGGTCGGACGAACCCCAATCAATCGATCAACTTGGCGCTGTAGTTGGTCGCGTGTCTCGCGCCATTGCAGCGGAATTCGAGTCAGTTTGTTAAATGGCTTCAGCAGATCAGGCGCGGCTTGGCTGGGCATCGCGTGATATTTAGCATGCGTCAAATTAGAAAATGCTGGATAACGTGCAACGGTTTGAGCGACTTGAGCATGCCAGAGGGCTTGCCAGCCTTGTTGAATGGATTTCGGCGTTAATGTCTGGGGTGAAGGTTGTGCAGGTGGCGCAAGCCCACGTAGGCGCTTATCCACGCTACCACACCAAGGACTTTGGCGAGCGACAATATTTGGGGCAAGCTGTTCGCCGACACGCTCCTGTAATTGGTCAAACCAATCAATCGCTTGCTCAAGTGGCTGATGGATCAATGCGGGCTGCGCCTCAGAATGACGGCGTGCAGAGTCAATAAACTGGTCGATTTTATGCTGTCCTTCCACGATTCGATCACGATGTTGATCAAGCTCATGGCGGACGCGCTCGCGTACTTTGCGAACGGGCGAAAGCCGTGTCAGCGGCTGTTGAAAGGGCACGGTCAAATCCCGCAGAGAGACTGGATAAAATTGCATGGCTGCATTCCAATCCAAGAATATGGAAGATCGCTTCTCGGTCATTATACAAAACCCTCCGTGTGGCTGTTGGTGGAATTGTCAGACATCCACGTCCGAGCAATTGGCTTAAAAATCTGTATTTGAGGATTTTTTTGTTTTTGGGCGAGAGTGTTAAATCACGGTCGCTTGGATTACTTTAGCATGCTTAATTGGTGTTTTGTGTAGATTTGCATATTGTGGTGGCGTAATTTGATCAATGTTTTTTGGAAGGGATCTGCTAAGCTCATATGATGAAAAAACCTCTCATACGTCGCTGGTCAGAACCAACCGCGAGTCGTTCTGCCAGCCAATTGATCTTGCCTAGTTTGGAGCAGCGCCTGTCGTTTGCACCACGGCCGCGCTGTGCGGATGCATCGGTCTTGTTAGCCTTAACAGATGAGCCTGATCCACGTGTGTTATTGACCCGTCGTTCGATGCAATTGAATCATCATGCGGGCGAGGTGTCCTTGCCAGGGGGCAAGCGTGATCCCGCTGACACCAGTAATATTGTGGTCGCGCTACGTGAGGCACATGAAGAAACGGGACTCGATCCATTTGCAGTTCGCCTGTTAGGTGAGTTGCCATCACAGCGAGCACGCAGCGGGTTATGGGTCAAGCCGATTGTCGGGGTGATTCCGCCTGATTATCCGTTGGTTGCGCAGCCAAGCGAAATTGATCGTATTTTTTATGTGCGTTTGACCGAATTGATGTTACGTCCGCCGCAGCCATATCAGATTGAACTGAATGGTCGAACCATGGCTGTGCCAAGTTTTCAGATTGATGATGAGATCATCTGGGGGCTGACAGGTCGTATTTTGGTCGCGATGTTGCAGCGTGGCTTGGGTCATCGGATTGATTGGCCCTTGTTTTTGATGCGGTATGCTGCCGCCAAAACCCCAAAATTTAAGGAGTAAACCCCATGATGTATTGTCTCGGTGCGCAGTGTCCAAGCAGCAGCACGCAGCAGCCGTGGGACGGCTGGGTGGCAGAAAATGCGACGGTGATCGGGCAGGTGGTATTGGGCGAAAAAGTCAGTGTCTGGTTCGGTGCGGTGATTCGCGCCGACAATGATCTGATTACCATTGGAGATTTTTCGAATATCCAAGAAAACGCAGTGCTACATGTGGACAGTGGTCGGCCGATCACGATTGGGCAGTATGTGACGGTCGGGCATCAGGCGATGCTGCATGGCTGCACGATTGGCGATAACAGTTTGATTGGGATTGGTGCTGTGGTGTTGAACGGCGCGGTGATCGGTCAAAACTGTATCATCGGGGCAAATGCCCTCGTACCAGAAAACAAAATCATTCCTGATAATAGTGTGGTGATGGGGTCGCCTGCGCAGGTGGTGAAGGAAATTAGTCCGATGGCGATGCAGATGATTAAGCTCGGTGCACTGCATTATGCGCAAAAGATTGAACAGTATAAAAGTGAGTTGAAGCCGTTTGTGTTGTGACACATCGGCTGTGGGCAACAACCGATGAGTGGAGCCGCTCAAAGCTTGGTAGGATCGATTGTGAGTGCAGAATAACTCAGTATGATCAAACATCGTGATTGGTTTTTTGAGCGATAGCTTGCTTATTCAGTCAATATGTTTTTTTAGTGAGTCAGATCAAATCCCTTGTACATCATTAGAGATAAGCCATGAAAAAATATGCAGTTAGAAGACACTATAGTTACTTTGAAACCAATTCGGAAGAGGTTGATAAAGGAGTGTTCGACGAAAAGCTCGAGTCGTTTGATCAAGAGTTCAAAGCCTTATTGGAGAAGTATGATTTAAGCTTTATCTCTAATGACACTAGATTTATTGCTGTACAAAAAATGTCTGCCACAAAGTGTGAGAAATGTGGGAATTTAATGATTAGACCTCTTGCGAAAATCATTTTTTGATCTGCATCCAGTTTAAAAGGCCAGCTATTAGATTCATTCGTAAACCATACCGCCGTCTTCTATTTCGATAACGCTCTGAGACGATCTTAAACCGCTTCAA
>JAYXXU010000438.1:0-7276 GCA_036019135.1 Pseudomonadota bacterium
AGATGCCATGGGTGGCACGCATGAGCCAGCCTTGGGTGTGCTAGAAGGCGATTCTATCGCATATACCATTGAGCAATTGTCCGAGCAGGCGCAGCGCCGTCAAGACAGCTTGGATCGTCTGGCAGACTCACTGAGTGATCGTCGTCCCCCTTATGCTGTGAATCTGGGTGCATTATTGGCGGTTGAGCCAGTACCGAATGCTCGTTTAACTTCGGCATATGGCTATCGCACCATGGGTGGCCGTCGCGAGTATCATTCAGGTGTAGATTTGGCAGCGCCAACAGGCACACCAATCTATGCGACAGGCACAGGTGTGGTGGTGTACTCAGGCTGGATGCGTGGGTATGGTAACTTTATTGAGATTGAGCATGGGAATGGCTACAAGACCCGCTATGCTCATTCTTCACGTTTGTTAGTGCGTGTTGGTGATCAAATTGACAAGAACCAACAGATTGCGATGGTCGGTTGTACAGGTCGTTGTACTGGGCCACACTTGCATTATGAAATCTTGCGCGATGGCCAGCGCCAAGACCCTGCTACTTATTTGGCGATGGCACCATCACGTAGCGAATAACCAAATGATCAGTGGTCGGCTTGAGTTCAATGAGTTTGACTCAGGTGATACTAATCCAATGAGCATGTCGACGGCGTGACATGCTCATTTTTTTGTCTGGATTTTTTGGGAGTGTCTCAACATATCGACACGCAAACTTGCTTGTACCCAGTGTTGAAATCCTTTATCCCTAGACTACGGATGCAGGCTCACATCAGGGGTAGACGATATGCCGTTTTATCAAGATCCAGATCAACTCGAAACACAAGAATGGCAAGAAGCCTTCGACGCCGTGATTCAAAATGTCGGGCGTGAGCGGGCAGCTTTTTTATTAAAAGCCTTATATCAACAAGCGATTCAACGTCATGTTCCGATCCAGCGCTTAAACACCCGTTACCTCAATACTATTCCACCAGAAGAAGAAGTCGGCTTGGCGGGTGATGCGTATCTTGAGCGGCAAATTCGCGCCCTGATCCGTTGGAATGCGTTGGCGATGGTGATGCGTGCCAATACGGAAGATGATTTGGGTGGGCATTTGGCCACGTTTGCTTCTAGTGCAACCTTATATGATGTTGGCTTTAATCATTTTTTTAGGGCCGCCAGTGATCGATTCGGCGGCGATATGATTTATTACCAAGGGCACTCTGCACCTGGGATTTATGCACGCTCATATTTGGAAGGTCGATTGACCGAAGATCAAATCAAAAACTATCGGCGCGAGGTAGGCGGCAAAGGATTATCCAGCTATCCACATCCTTATTTGATGCCTGATTATTGGCAGTTTCCCACGGTGTCGATGGGGTTAGGGCCGATCATGTCAATCTATCAGGCGCATATTCAAAAATACCTGATGAATCGTGGTTTGATTAAAACTGAAAACCGTAAGGTCTGGGCATTTCTTGGTGATGGCGAGATGGATGAGCCAGAAAGCTTGGGCGCAATTGCCTTGGCAGGTCGTGAAAAGCTCGACAATTTGATTTGGGTAATTAACTGTAATTTGCAGCGGTTAGATGGGCCTGTACGTGGCAATGGCAAAATCATTCAAGAGTTAGAATCAATCTTTCGGGGTGCGGGCTGGCGAGTCATCAAGGTGGTTTGGGGGCGGCGCTGGGATCCATTGTTGGCTAAAGACCAAACAGGCGCACTCAAACAGCGAATGGATGAAGCGGTTGATGGAGAGTATCAAGCCTTTGAGGCACACGGGGGTGCGTATGCGCGTGAGCATTTTTTTGGTCGCTATCCTGAGTTGGCTGAATTGGTCAAAGACCTGTCCGATCAAGATATTGATGCGCTGAATCGCGGCGGACATGATCCCTATAAAGTTTATGCGGCCTATGCGGCGGCGATGAAAACCGATGGTCAACCGACTGTGATTTTGGCCAAGACCGTCAAAGGCTATGGTTTGTCACGCAGTGCGCAAAGCGTGAATAAAACCCACCAAATCAAAAAACTCGATCTAGAGTCCCTCAAGTATTTTCGGGATCGATTTAATTTGCCGTTTAATGACGAGCAATTGGCTACGTTACCGTTTTATCGGCCTGCGGATGATTCGCCTGAAGTTAAGTACATGAAAGCGCGGCGTGAGGCGCTCGGTGGGACATTACCTGCGCGGCGTAGTGGCCATTTGCCACTCGACATCCCTGAGTTGACAGCATTTGACAGCGTGTTGCAGGGCAGTGGTGACAAGACGCAATCCACCACGATGGTGATGGTGCGCTTGATTGCTTTGCTCCTGAAAAACAAAGCGCTTGCGCCCAAAGTCGTACCGATTGTGCCTGATGAGGCACGCACATTTGGATTGGAGGGTATGTTTCGACAGTTGGGGATTTATTCGGCGGTGGGTCAGTTATATACCCCAGAAGATGATGCACAACTGATGAGCTATCGTGAAGCGCGCGATGGGCATATGTTGCAAGAGGGGATCAATGAGGCCGGTGCACTCAGTGCATGGATTGCACTGGCGACCAGCTACAGCACCAATGCGTTGCCGATGATTCCGATGTATATGTTTTATTCGATGTTTGGGTTTCAGCGAGTCGGTGATTTGATCTGGGCAGCAGGCGATGCACAGGCGCAAGGATTTTTGTTGGGTGCAACCGCAGGACGCACCACCTTAAATGGTGAAGGGCTACAGCATCAGGATGGTCATTCGCAGATCTTGGTCAATACTGTGCCGAATTGCATCAGCTATGACCCTTGTTTTGGTTATGAGTTGGCTGTGATTGTGCAAGATGGTCTAGCGCGGATGTATCAACAGGGTGAGCGGGTGTTTTACTACCTGACCGTGATGAATGAAAACTATCCGCAACCTGCTATGCCTGCGGGCATTGAGCTAGGCATTCGCAAAGGGCTGTATTTGTTGCATGCTGATCCAGAGGCAACGGTGCAGCTCTTGGGCTCTGGCGTGATTTTGCGTGAAGTGCAAAAAGCGGCTGAACTGCTCAAACAGGAATATGGTATTCATGCCAATGTCTGGAGTGCAACGAGCTTTAATGAGTTAGCACGCGATGGCATGGCCTGTGAGTATCACAACCGACTACACCCACAGGATGAACCCAAATTGCCATGGGTGACGGAACAGTTGTTACCACATCAAGGGGTAGTGGTGGCTGCGACCGATTATGTGCGGGCATATAGCGATCAGATCCGACCCTATCTGCCTGACAATCGCCCGTATGTGTGCTTGGGCACAGATGGCTATGGTCGCTCTGATACGCGTGAGCAATTGCGGGCATATTTTGGGGTTGATGCGGCGCATATTGTGGTTGCGACGCTCAAGTTGCTGGCTGATGAGGGTGAGATGGATGCACGGATGGTCAAAGATGCGATTTCTAGCTTTGAGCTAGAAACCGAACTACCGCCGCCTTGGCGACCACAACCCCTGTTGGATCACGCCCCTGATGCGGGCGCACCACCTACACCTGCGCATGTGCCAGAGGTACAGCTCAAAGACGATGCAGATGAAGCCCCTTCACCTTCAAGCGCTCAGGAGTAAGCAACATGGAGATTAAAACCCCTGATCTGGGCGTAGATAAAGCAGAAGTCATCGAAATACTCGTGCAAGTGGGTGATCACATCAAAAAAGACCAAAGTATCATGTTGGTTGAGTCGAGCAAGGCCAGTGTGGAGATTCCCAGTCCCACTGCGGGTGTGGTGGCTGAGATTTTGGTTGAGCTTGGTGCGGTGGTCAGCGAAGATGTTCTGCTGTTGCGTTTGCACGATGCAGAGGGGGCAACCGCGTCTACACCTGATTCGACATTAACGCTGTCTGCTGCGTCCACAGCCACACCGTCTGAGCCATCTGCCGCCGTGGCGGAGCAATCGGCCACGCCTGCATCAACGATATCCAAGTCGCCAGTGGTTTCCACTGCGCAGCAGGCGGAGCAAGATTATCCTGTGCCTGATTTAGGCGTAGATCAGGCGGAGGTCAGTGAGCTACTGGTTAAGGTTGGTGACACTGTGCAAGCAGGCGATGCGATTGTCTTGGTCGAGTCCAGTAAAGCCAGTGTCGAAATTCCCAGTCCAGCCAGTGGACAGGTCACAGCTTTTTTGGTTCAGCAAGGCCAAACCATTCACACGAATGATCCCTTGGTTCGGATTCAGTCCACTGTCTCTGCTTCTGATTCAGCACCATCGAATGACTCAAAGCCCTCGACAGCCAAGCCTGCGTTATCCAAGCCACCAGAGTTACCCAGCACTGCACCGCCCGCCATCCAAACAGAAACCCATCCAGTGGCAGCACAACAGCCTGAATCAACGGTAGCATCTGATCATACTACCTTGGTGTATGCAGGGCCTGCGGTACGCCGTGCGGCACGACAATTAGGAGTCGATCTGCATGAGGTACAGGCCAGTGGTCAGCATGGTCGCATCGTCAAGGACGATGTCTATGCGCATGTGAAGCAGCGCCTGAGTCAGTCAGTCCGCCAGACAACACCTGTGGCTGCTACGCCATCCGTAGGGTTGCCGCCTTTGCCGAATATAGACAAATGGGGTGCTTTACACACTGAGCCATTGACGCGCTTACAACAAGCCGCGGTCAGCCAGCTTTCACTGAATAATTACATTCCTCAAGTCACGCAGTTTGATCAGGCGGATATTACTGAGCTTGAGGCGTTGCGCCAGCAGCTCAAAGACGATTACAAAAAATCAGGTATTAGCTTGACGATTTTGGCATTTATGGTCAAAGCAGTGGCTTATCTGTTGCGTGAGGAAACTCGTTTTAACAGTCACTTGGCTGATGATCAAAAAAGCCTCATTGTGCGTGACGATATACATGTAGGGATTGCGGTAGCCACGCCAGACGGGTTGATTGTGCCCGTGCTGCGGCATCCCGATCAAAAGGGTATTCGACAGATTGCTGAGGAGTTGCAGCAGCTTGGCCAAAAAGCCCGTGACAAAAAACTCAGCCCAGCCGATTTATCTGGGGCAGGTTTTACCATTTCTAGTTTAGGCAATCTGGGTGGTACAGGCTTTACCCCGCTGGTGAATTGGCCACAAGTGGCGATTTTAGGGGTGTCTCCTGCTGCCATGCAGCCGATTTGGGATGGGGCGAAGTTTGTGCCACGTTTGATGTTGCCTTTGTCATTATCCTATGACCATCGGGTGATCAATGGGGCAGATGCTGCACGTTTTGCCCATCGACTGGCAGCATTACTGGCCGATTTACGTCGGATATTGTTGTAGGCTACGGATCATGCCTGATTATGGTGGAAGGATGAAAAACATGACGCAAGTTCATGCGTTTACGGATGATGCGCTGGGCACGGCAGATGCGGTGGAACTCTCCACACAGATCAAGCGCGGCCGATACAGTGTCAATGAGGTACTGCAAGCCAGTGTGGCACGGTTGGCACATGTTAATCCGCAATTGAATGCAGTGGTGGCATTCGATCTGCTGCAAGCACAGGCGCGCGCGCAAGCCATGCCCAAAAACGGCTTGTTGTATGGTGTGCCAACCCTGATCAAGGATAATTTGGATCTCAAGGGTTTTGTGACGCAGTTTGGGTCAGAGGCGATTCAGCCCAATGTGGCGCTGGCAGATGGTACGGTCACCCAGCAGGTGTTGGCATCAGGTTTGATTGCACTGGGTAAAAGCAGCTTGCCTGAGTTTGGTCTGAATGCATCAACCGAGTTTATGCGTCAACCACCCACACGCAACCCTTGGCATTTGGACTATTCATCAGGCGCATCTTCTGGTGGCGCGGCTGCGTTGGTGGCGGCGGGTGTTGTACCGATTGCACATGCCAATGACGGCGGTGGGTCGATACGCATCCCTGCGGCCTGTTGTGGTTTGGTTGGACTGAAGCCCACACGAGGTCGTTTGATCAAGCAAGATGCGGCGCGCTTTACGCCGATTGATTTGGTGGTGGATGGGGTGGTGACCCGTACAGTACGTGATACGGCTTATTTTTTTGCCGAAGCTGAGCGTTATTACCGTAATCCAAAATTACCCCCGCTGGGGCTAGTCAGCTATGCCAGTCAGAAACGCTTACGTATTGGAGTGGTTTATGACTCGCCGATTGGCAGTGAGACTGATCTCGAAACCCGTGCAGCCGTCAAACAAACCGCACAGCTATTAGAGCGCTTAGGACATCAGGTTGAGGAGTGTAGCTTGCCATTTACCCGTCAATTTGCAGATGATTTTAGTACCTATTGGGGTATGCTGGCGTTCTTGATTTCGCAGTTTGGCGATAAAATTCTGAGTACCGCATTGGATGCTGACAAGTTGGATCATCTGACCCGTGGGCTGGCCAAGCGCTATCGCAACAAGGTCTTATCTACACCACAGGTGATCTATCGCCTGTATCAGGCCAAGGCGCGTTATGCGTCAGTGTTTGAGCGTTATGATGTGATTTTATCCCCTGTATTGGCGCATATTACGCCAGAACAGGGCTATCTATCACCGCAGCAGGATTTTGATCAGTTGCTGGATCGGCTACTCAACTATGTCAGTTTTACCCCGATCAATAACATCACGGGGACACCTGCCATCAGTTTACCCTTAGGTCAAACCGCCCAAGGCCTGCCGATTGGCGTGCATCTGGCCGCAGCGACAGGGCAGGATCGGATTTTGTTAGAGTTGGCGTATCAGCTAGAGGCTGCACAACCATGGCGGCATTTGTATCAGCAGGCCACTGCATCTGTCTAACAGTGGGCGGGGTGTGAAAGGAGGATTGAGCGTGTCGTGGGGGATTCGGATTTTTGCAGTGATGCTGTTGGCCGCGTTGTTGTGGGTGCTATTTAAGCCACCTAGTCAATTGCCCAAGCCTGTTGCCGCGACTTCGGGACTGGTGGAGCAGCCATCTGAGCCTGTGCGTGTGACGGTATATCAACAGCGCGGTGCTGACGGCGTGCCCAGCTTTTCGGATCACCCAGATCGTGGTCAGCCGCACGTCATCGATCACAGCAAAGGTACAACCTATCAATCCACCTATCAGGGCGAAGTGCCGAATACTGCTTCGGCCACATATACCCCAAGTGCTGTCAGTGGTTTTGATCCTGTCGGGCAGTTGCGTGAGGACAATCTCCGCATGCAACAGCAGCTTCAAACGGCCAAAGAACAGCAGATGCAGCGTGCCATCGGCCAATAAATACTAGTGCCAGACAAAATATCTTAGTCGTTCAAATCTACCGCACAGATCGGTTATACTACCGCGTTGAATCGACCTGTGAGGCCACCATGCTGACCATCGTACAAGAAGCGTTGACCTTCGATGATGT
>JAYXXU010000439.1:0-4938 GCA_036019135.1 Pseudomonadota bacterium
TACCATAGTCGGCTGCGACATGGAATAGTGTTCTATATTCACGTAAATAACTGAGTGTGAGCAATATTTGGTCTTCCGTGCAGAGCTTACTTGGACGACCAGACTTGCGCTTAAGGGCTTCAGCGGCGTGTACAACGCTCACCATCTCGGTAAATGTTGCTTGATCGATACCGATCAGACGCTGGAGCTGTGAGACAGTGTAGGACTGAATCTGAGCATATTTCATAGCTCAAATTATAGGCTGCTTTTATACTTTCGCAAGAGATCTATTAATCGAGATAAAAATCCTTGTGGTTTTAATAAGGAAGATTTGTGGGCCGATCTCGATACCGATTACAATTGTATTGTTTGGGATGGTGGTACTCATGAAAATAAAGAGCTTTGTATGGAATGTCTGCCTATTGAGCATCGTTGGGGTTTTTTTTCATAGCTCAAGCTTTTGATAAGGATTTAATCGTGCGTCATGCCTAATTTCGATTTTAAGAAGATTGTTTCATATTTTTTGAAATGCCTCGGTCAGAGCTATGTGCATCACATGCGCTATGACATGTCCAAACTAAGCTTATCGCGTAAGCCACACCTGTAAAGAATTATTTTAAACCCATCGCAACTCTTACAGATTCACCGCAAACAAACAGGGCTAACCGGCTCATGATATGGTGTTTACTTACCTTGGCACATGTCGGAATGATCCCTATGCGTTTTTTTGCTTTGAGCCTACTGGCCGCTATGCCACTGAGCCTGACAACGTATGCCCAAACATCCTCAAAAGCACCTATTTCCGCAGCATTGGGTCATTTAGATCAAGTGAGTATAGCGGTCTGGCAGCAGAGCAGCGATCTGTCCACCGATCATCACCTGACCACCAAAATTCAAACCTTACTCGACCGTAGCAACGCCAATGCTGGCCCGATTGATGGTCAAATGGGGTCTAATACACGCAAAGCGATTCGTGCGTTTGAACAGATGCAAGGACTGCCAATGGATGGCAAAATGGATGCGCAAGTCTGGCAAGCCCTACAGACAGTGGCAAGTGCACCGATTTTGATGCGCTACACCATTACTAATGAAGATGCCAACCAGCCATTTTTAAACATGCCAAGCGATGTTGCAGATAAAGCAAAAATGTCTTCGATGGCCTATGAATCCATCACCGAAATGCTCGGCGAAAAATTCCATATGCATGTCAACTATCTACGCGCCCTAAACCGTAACAGCAGCTTTTCCGCAGGTGATCAGATTACGGTAGTCGACACAGGTAATCCTGCTCAGATCGTGGTGGATCGTATTGAAGCCAGTAAATCGAATGAAATGCTGTACACCTACGATGCCAGTGATCAGTTGGTCGCAGCTTATCCTGCCACCATTGGGAGTAGCGATACACCCTCACCCTCAGGCTCACACAGCATCGCCGTGGTTGTGCCTGACCCCAACTACACATGGTCATCTGATGGTGATGCCTACATCTTACCACCTGGTCCGAATAATCCTGTCGGGAGTGTCTGGATCGGTCTGTCCAAAGACACCTACGGGATTCACGGCTCACCCGATCCAGAAGGCATTAGTCGGCAATCCTCGCATGGCTGCGTGCGCCTCACCAACTGGGATGCTCTCGAGCTGATGGGCAATGTCAAAGTGGGCGTGTCGGTCAGTTTTGTTGATTAGACTGAGTAGGATGCCTCGTGTGTACCTAAAGCTAAACTTGTATGGAGTGATATAAAACAGTCCGAATCTCCTCCAGCTCACGGATTTTTTTCACCTGCTCCCATAGCATTGGTGCATCCGCATAACCCTGTGTCAGCATCCCCAACCATTGCTTATAACGTCCGACCATACCTTGTTCCGTCTTGGCAGGACTATCCAAAAACTCCAACTGCAATTGCAATAACTCTGTCCAAGATAACGCCTCCCGCCCGCGAATCTGATTGACCAAATCTGGTCTCGTCACCGCACCACGTCCCAGCATCAGATCGACACAGCCTGATTCCATCTGACAGCGCATCGCATCGGCAACCGTCCAAATCTCACCATTGGCAATCAACGGAATTTGAAGTTGCTCACGCAACGGCTTAAGCAAATCCCAGTAAGCGGGTGGGCGATAAGCATCGGCCTTGGTACGTGCATGCACCGTCAGCCAAGCCGCGCCCGCCGCCTCAATCGCCAAGGCATTGTCCAAGGCAGGGTTGTTATCCAGATAACCTAAGCGCATTTTGGCGGATACGGGGATATGTGCAGGCACAGCCCGTCGTACTGCCGACACAATCTGATGAATCAATTCAGTCTCATCAAGTAATACCGCACCGCCACGATGTTTATTCACGGTTTTGGCTGGGCAGCCAAAGTTTAGGTCAATCGCAGGTGCGCCAAGCTCAGCCGCAAGTGCTGCATTTTCGGCCAGTAGCGTTGGATGATTCCCCAGAAATTGTACATGTAAGGGTGTGCCGCTGGCTGTGCATCCACCGTAATGCAGTTCAGGACAGTACCCATAGATTACATGCGCGGGTAGGATTTGATTGGTGACCCGAATGAATTCCGATACACACCAATCATACTGACCCACTTGTGTCAGTAAACGGCGCATCGGTGGGTCAGTCAACCCTTCCATTGGAGCAAGAATCAAGCGCATGTGCAGCTCATATCGAAAAAGAGCGCTATTGTATCTGCTGTTGTTATGTGAGGGGCAAGTTGTATTGTTAGGCTCGTATGGAGAGGGGTGTCATGCCTTGATTGCCACTTGGATGAATTGATTTGAGACAGACATGGTGGAGATTCAACGATTACAACAGCAGGTGGTTTTGATTCCTCAGATTGCACAGTTAGGTTATGCCGATTGGGGGTATCAGACACCTGAGCCAGTGATTGATTTTTTGCATAGCACTTTAGTGGCTGCCGTCCCGTGTACTGCCGTTGCAATGCATGCAAATCAGTTGGCTGGTTCAATCAGTTTGTTAGAGCATGAGATGGGTACACAACAACCTGCCGAGCGGCGCTATTGGTTGGGGTTTTTGGTAGTTGATCCGAGATTTCGGGGGCAAGGCATTGGCCGAAAGCTGATGGCTTACATGCAACAACATGCCATGCAGCTAGGGATTGAACAGGTATATTGTTATACCATTCATCAAGCAGATTTGTATCAGTTTTTGGGATGGACATCTGTAGAGCAATGCCAATATCAAGGGGATTGGGTGACAGTGATGACCAAACGCCTTGTGTCGCTGTCAAGGCGCTTGGATGATGTCGATTTTTAGGTTATCGCACTAAGCAGCAGCTTGAAGCTTAGACGGTGGCATCTGGTGTTGTAGCTGTCCTGCGCTCAGGCGAGCCCGCCATTCATCAAGCAGTTGTGTGCGATCCCGCTGTGCAGGATGGAAATCGGCTTTAAAGTATTCCAAGTATTCAGGGAAAAGCGTGATACCCATCTTAGCCATAATCAACAGTCCACGTAGGTTGTCTCGGACGCGTGGAATACTGGCACGGCGATCTTGCCAAAATAGCCGTGCAGTTGAATTACCGATCAAAGACAAGAACGCAGGCGTAATCGATAGCATGACTTGTCTGCGAATTTTCAAGTCGCCATACACCGCCTGATACGCATCAAAGGCTACACTTTTATGCTCAGATTCTTCAATCGCATGCCATAACCACAGTTTGGCGGCTTCGGGATCAAAAGATTCGGTTAGCTCAGGATGCATCAGGACATATTCCCCAAGCATCGCAGTAAAATGCTCAAACGCACAGGTAATGGCCAATTGATAACGGGCGGGCAGTTGCTTGATTCGATATTCTTCTCTGCGCAGCCACGCCATCGTACTGTCGAGCTGGTAATCATCTTGCCGCCAACTGTCATTAAAATCTGTATGCGCTTTAGAGTGCATCGCCTCTTGACCAATGAATGCCGAGATTTCGGTTTGAAGGCGTTCGTTTTTGATCCGATCACGTACCAGCCGAACACTATGCACAAAAAACTGCTCACCCAGCGGAAAGGTAGACGACAAGGCATTCATCAGATGTGACAAGATCGGCGAGTTGGCAGGGTAATAGCGTGGGATACGCTGAGGGTCAAAATCTGGCCGACGAACAGTGATGCCTTGTGCTTTGGGGCGGTGATTGAGAACGGTCATTGGGGCGTTCCTCTGTTGTTATGACAGGCCGTAGCGAGACTACGTGCATGACTTTATCCTGACAACATGACTTGTCAGTTTGTAGTGCCGTATAGGCCAAAAATAGGCAATAGCAGACATTCTGAAGTGATGTTGAGCGACAAGCACAGGCCAAAATGCGCAAAAAGTACACGTTGTTCACGCAAGTCGTGTATAGCTTTGCAGAGCCTTACAACGGCTAACATCCGATCCACAGACAAGCTGCGCGTCAGCCCCTATGATGCAGGTGTCCCCCAAGACAAAGAACCCCCTTCAGCCCGCCCCCGCGGGCTTTTTTTTGCCTCATTGATTGGCCTTGTTATTGGTACAAGGTTGTTTGATAGTAGGCATAAAAAAGCCAGCATCCTGCTGGCTCAGTAGCTTGGCAGGCAGATGGTTACATTTGTGATTGAATGTAGTTTTGGATGCCGACTTTATGCACAAGATCCAACTGTGTATCAATCCAATCGATTTGCTCTTCGGCATCTTCTAGGATGTTGGCCAGCAAGTCACGTGACACATAGTCGTGGGTTTGCTCGCAGTAGGTGATGGCGTGCTTTAAGTCAGGATAGGCTTTGTGCTCCATCTTGTGATCACACTCAAGAATCTCTTGAACAGTTTCCCCAATATACAGCTTGCCGAGTTGCTGAAGGTTAGGAACGCCTTCCAAAAACAAAATACGCTCAATCAACTTATCCGCATCTTTCATGGCATCAATCGATTCATCGTATTCGTGCTTGCCGAATTGCGATACACCCCAATGCTTTAACATCCGTGCATGTAAAAAATACTGGTTAAT
>JAYXXU010000440.1:0-3450 GCA_036019135.1 Pseudomonadota bacterium
AATAAAACTGGCCGTGCCAATCAATTGGCCGCGATAGTCTTCAAGGTGCACCAAATGCCCCTGAATGGCTTTAAGCGGGGTTTGTGTCGTGTCAACTTCATTGGAGTAAACCCAAAGGTGTCCGTCACGTAAACGTTGTTGCTCGCGTTTTTTGATTCGTAAACGGGGTAGGGTCATCATGCAGCATTTCCTCAGTCAACAGCCGCAGAGTATAGCCTAGGCTGTGCGACAGAGGAGTCCTGCATTTGGCTAATCAGTCACGAAAAATGCTGATTTTATGTGATTGCCCTTGCAGATCGTTGACAACAAGAGCGAATCAGTTGGCAATTAGCCCACGCTGTCTTCGTATTGCTCAGCGCTCATCAGATCGTCGAGATCATCAGGATTGGCAGGACGAATTTTATAAATCCAACCATCGCCATATGGGTCAGTATTGACCAGTTCAGGATCATCTTCGAGCAGTGGGTTGGTTTCGATCACTTCGCCTTCAATCGGTGCGTGAATGTCGGAAGCGGTTTTGACCGATTCGACCACGCCTGCTTGATCACCTGCAATGAAGTGCTGTCCGATCTCAGGCATTTCAACATACACTAGGTCGCCCAGTGCGTCTTGTGCATGATCGGTGATGCCTGTCACCACCAAATCACCGTCAAGACGTGCCCATTCGTGGGTGGCGGCATATTTTAAATCGCTAGGATGGTTCATATTCGATACTCCAATTGCGCAAGCAGTCGTGGTGGGGTCTGAAAGTTCAGGCTGTAGAATGTTGGCGATTTTAACCAGATCAAGGTCGAAAAGACACGCGTGATTGCGTGCGTTTAGGGTTTGCCTATGCAGTGGTGGTTAATTGGTGTACTGGTTGGCAGTGGTGCGGCAGCGGGTGCAATCTTGCGTTATACGTTGGGTAGTCTGTTGAATGCCCTGCATCCGCAGATCCCGATGGGGACATTGGCAGCCAATCTGCTGGGTGGATTATTGATGGGGTTGGTTGTGGCGTACAGTGCCAGTTTATCGCTCGAGGCACGATTGTTGTTGGCAACAGGGTTTTTGGGTGGATTGACCACGTTTTCGACATTTTCGGCCGAAACCTTGGTCTTGCTACAACAAGGCCGCGTGACGTATGCCTTGTTGTTAATCGGTCTGCATGTGATGGGGTCGGTATTGATGACAGCTATTGGTTTTGCGCTGGTGATGTGGGCAAAAGGTGGGTAAGTACGCTAGCTTTTTGGTTCGCGTCGCCAACGCCCAGGCGTCTTGCCTGTCCAGCGTCGAAATGCCCGATTAAAATTGGCCACATCCGAGTAACCGAGTTGTTCGGCGATACGCTCAAGGCTGAGATCCGTCCGCGACAGTAAGCCAATCGCTTGGCGGTGGCGGACTTCTTCGAGTAAGGCGCTATAGCTGGTATCCTCAGTGGCCAACTGTCGTTTGAGTGTTCGATCAGACATACAGAGTTGGGCGGCGACCTGCTCGATTTGTGGATAGCCTTGATCACTAGAAATCAAAATTTCACGTACCCGTACGGCCAAGCGATCACGCTGACCCAGCGCAGAAAGCTCCGACTCACACTGTGTGAGAGCTAGTTGACTGGCAACAGGGTCAGCCGTGACTAGTGGCAAACGGGCTAACCCACTATCAAACTCAGCGCTGACAATCGGTTGATTAAACACAAAGCTACTGTCCAATAGCTTGCTAAATTTATGGAAGTTATCAGGCTCAGCAAAGTCAAGACTAATCTTGGCTTTAACATGTTGTTGCAGCAAGGCTTCACCAATCTGCAAAATCCCAATCAATAGGCTCAGTAACAACTCACTGCGTAACGGCTCAAGTGGCAAATCGCACATGAGCTTGATGGTGGCAGTCGGCGGATGATATGTCGTACCCAGTTGACAATAGGGCAGTCGAATCCCAATAAAGCGGGATGCCAATCCAATTGCTTGTGTCGCATTCGAGGCGGTCATAATCGCAAAGCCAATAAAACCGTGCGTCGAAATGCGCATCTGTGTGCCCAAGTGATAGGCCAGCGACGATTCACCAGTGAGCAAGTGCGCCCGTTGTAGGACATCATTAAACTGTGTGGCAGGCAACCGACAGGCAGGATCGGCCAATTGCTCCCGCTTCAGATCGAACGGATGCAGCAAAGTTTGTTCACTAATGCCCCAGCGCGAAATCACGTCTAATAGCAAGATCATATACGCACCAGGCATTCCTGGGTCATGGCGGCGACTGACATCCATACAATCCACAGATCCTATTTAATCAATCCACGAGATCGCCTAATTAGCCAGTCACTCTTCAGAGGGTCAATGGCTAAAAGCATCAGTTATTTGGAGTATTGTCTGACAATGGCTAGGGTGCTATTAGTCGACTTTGGTACGTTGTGTTGTCATTTTGATCAAAACATCAATGAATGCGGCCAAATATGTTGCATTTGGCGCATCATGACGAAAACCCACATACAGACTACGGATTAGCCCTGTGGCCATATTGGTCGGCAAACGTCGCGACACTACCCAACCCTTACGCTCATAATCACTGACTACCCAATCAGGTAGCGCAGCAATTCCACGCCCACTGGCCACCAATTGAATCAGCATTGGGGTCAGTTCAGTGGTGCGCAGTTGGGCGGGATATTGTTTTTGAGGGGCGAGCCAACCTGCAATCAAATCAAGCCGCTCAGGTTCGACTGGGTAGGCAATCAAAGTTTCGGCTGCCACTTGTTCGGCGGTAAATGTGGACTGTCGTGCCAGTGGATGATCTGGCGCGAGTACCAAGCGTGATTCATACTCAAATAGTTTTTGGTAGCTTAAGCCTTGTAGGGCAATGCAATCGCTGGTGATCAAAATATCCGTCTCACCTTGCTGCAACGCCAGATGTGGCTGTGGCTCAAAGCCACTGACAAAATCCAGCTCAACATCTGGCCAGTCTTGACGATATTGATTCAGAACAGGCATCAGCCAATCAAAACAACTATGACATTCAGAGGCAAGGCGTAACGTGCCTGTCTGTCCATGTGCTAGTCGTTTGAGATCGCGTTGGACCTGTGCGACTTCAGGCAGAATCTGATCGGCGAGCACTAGCAAACGTTGCCCCGCTGTGGTGAATTGTAGGGGTTTGGTTTTACGGTTTAGCACAGCAAGTTCGAGCTGCTGCTCCAGCTCTTTAAGCTGATGTGACAGGGCGGATGGGGTCACACAGAGATATTCGGCCGCACTGACCAGTGAGCCATGTTCGCGGAGTGCATGCAGTGTTTTGAGGTGTCGTAGCTCAATCATTGCGCAGGGTCTAACATAAATAAAATTCATGTTATCAGGTTTTTGGTGAGATTTTTTACTTTTCAGAGTTGGGACGAATAGGATTTTTATTTGTATTTTTATTCATCTTAAAATGAAAAACATGAGTTTGATTCATTTTTGGATTGGGCGGACAATCGCTGTAACTTCTGATGTC